>DATHMJ010000176.1:0-4682 GCA_035487215.1 Gemmatimonadales bacterium | reverse complement strand
GCACGCTGGCCGTCGCGCACGCGCTCGCCCGAGCCACCGCGCGTGGTGCCGTCACCATCGTCGGAGGCGGCGACTCCGCGGCGGCGGTCGCGGCCGCGGGCCTTACCGATCAGATGAGCCACGTGTCCACCGGCGGCGGCGCCAGCCTGGAGTTTCTCGAGGGAAAGACACTGCCCGGCGTGGCCGCGCTGGACGACGCGTAGTCCCGCCGACCCCCGCATGCGCCCACTCATCTACGCCGCCAACTGGAAGCTCCACCACCCGCCCACCGCCGCGCGCGAGTTCGCGGCGCGATTTCTGGAGCTGACCCAACCGGTTCCCGAGCGTGAGCTGTGGTTCTTTCCGCCCGCAGTATCCATCAAGAGTCTGGCGGACGCGTTTCGCCGGCGTCCGGATATTCGAGTCGGCGCGCAGAACGTCTGCTGGGAACTGAAGGGCGCGTTCACCGGCGAGCTGTCGCTGGCGCACGCCGCCGAAGTCGGGGCGACGCTCACGCTGGTGGGCCACTCCGAGCGGCGCCACCTGTTTGGTGAGACCGACGAGCAGAGCGCGCGCAAGGTGAAGGCCGCCTTGTCCACCGGCATCACGCCGCTGCTCTGCGTCGGCGAAACGCTGGCGGAGCGGGAAGCGGGGCGCACCGAAGCCGCCGTACGGCGTCAGTTGGATCCGGTGGTGGGCCTCGTGACGGACGCCGGCGAGCGGGCCCGGGTGCTCGTTGCCTACGAACCCGTCTGGGCGATCGGCACCGGACGCAACGCGACCCCGAAGGACGCGGCGGAGGTGCACCGGTTCATTCGGGGCCATCTGGGCGCAGCCGGCTGGCCGGGGCGCGTCCGGGTGCTCTATGGCGGAAGCGTCAACACCGCGAACGTGCTCTCGCTGCTCGCCGAGCCCGATCTCGACGGGGTCTTGGTCGGCGGCGCAAGCCTCAGCGCGGATGGCTGGGCAGAGCTGGTGGGACTCGGCGGCTGACCGTTCGTTTCGGTTGATTTCGGCCTCTCGGGCCTCTATCGTTCTGCGCCATGTTCTACTTCCTGCTGGTCCTCCTCATCCTCGACGCGGTCTTGCTGTCGGTGGTCGTGCTGCTCCAGGCCGGCCAGGGCGGCGGGCTTGCATCCCTGGGTGGCAGCACCACGGACAGCGTGCTCGGCGGTCGGACGGCGGTGACGATCCTGACGAAGGCCACGTGGTGGTGCGGGGGGATCTTCCTCGTGCTGTCGCTCACCCTCTCGTTCGTCCCGCGCGGCAACAGCGGCAGCGCGCTGCAGGAGCGGTTGCGCGCCACGACGCCGGCCACGCTCCCCACGCTGCCCACTCTACCAGGCAAGCCGCTCGCGCCTGGCGCTGCTCCCGGTGCTCAGCCGACGAATCCGCAGCCCGGGGCTCAGCAGCCCGCCGCTCAGCAACCGGCCGCGCCTCAGCCCGCGGCGCCACCCCCCGCGTCGCAGCCCAAGAAGTGACCGATCGACGTCGCGGGGCGGCCGGATGACCGATCGCCCCGCCTTCGTTTTGCTGGAAGACGGTGCGTGGTTTTCCGGTAGCGCGCCGCGGCCGATCGAGCCCTCCTTCGGCGAAGTCGTGTTCACGACCAATCTCTCCGGCTATCAGGAGACGTTTACCGACCCGAGCTATCTCGGTCAGATCGTCACGATGACCGCGCCGATGATCGGCAATTACGGCGTGAACGCCGAGGACATGGAGTCGGAGCGTCCGCAGGTAAGTGGGGTCGTGGTGCGCGAGCTGGCTCGCCACCCCTCCAACTGGCGCGCTGATCTGTCGCTCGATCAATGGCTGGGGCAAGCCGGCGTTCCGCTCGTCGAAGGCGTGGACACCCGCAGGCTCACGCGGCACATCCGCGAGCGGGGCGCCATGCGCGGTGTGTTGGCCGAAGGGCGGCAGCCGTCGCGCGAGCTGACGGCACATCTGCTCGCCTCGCGTCGGATGGAAGGCCTCGACCTCGCGTCCCGGGCATCGGTGAAGGAGCGCACCACCTACGGCGATGGCCCGCATGTCGTGGCGTACGATTACGGCATGAAGCGCAACATCATCCGCATGCTGGTCGCCACCGGCTGCCGAGTGACCGTGGTGCCCGCCGAGACGCCCGCCGAGGCCGTGCGCGAGCTGGAGCCGGACGGACTGTTTCTGAGCAACGGTCCCGGCGATCCAGCGGCCGTGAGCTACACCTTCGACGTCATCCGGGAGTTGACGGGGCGGGGACTCCCCACCTTCGGTATCTGCCTGGGGCACCAGCTGATCGGGATCGCGTACGGGGGAAAAACCGCGAAACTTCCCTATGGCCATCGTGGTGGGAACCATCCGGTGCGCGAGCTGGCGACGGGTCGGGTTCTCATCACGACGCAGAACCACGGCTTTGCCGTTGTCGGAGACGAATCCGGCGTCCCTGGTGCCTCGGGGCTCGACGTCACCCACCTCAATCTCAACGACGGCACCATCGAAGGTGTTCGCCACCGCGAACTTCCACTCTTCGCGGTGCAATATCACCCGGAAGCATCACCGGGACCGCACGACGCCTACCCTCACTTTACCGAATTCCTCGCCCTGGTTCGGGCTGGGGCGGCCTCCAAATCCCCAACCCCTTGACAGACAACGCTTAAGCCCGTACAATCGCCCTCGGGAGCCGCCGGTGGCTCCGCTCGTCCGTGACCCTCCTGGGGGGAGCATGACCAAGGCCGATCTCGTGGAGCAGGTGACCGCTTCGATCGCCCGTACCGCGGGTCCCATGATCTCGAAGAAGGACTGCGCCCGAGTGGTGGACGCCTTCCTCGAAGCGGTGAAGGACGCGTTGAAACAGCAGCAGAACATCGAGGTCCGCGGCTTCGGTACCTTCAAGATCCGTCGCCGCAAGACCCGGATGGCCCGCAATCCCCGCACGGGTGATCCCGTGGAAGTGGCGGCGCGCCCCGTGCCAGTCTTCAAGCCCAGCAAAGAGTTACGGGCGCTCGTTGCGGAAGAGTCATCGCCGGAGGCCGGCGAGCCGGTCCCGGGAGCTGGCGCCTGAGTCGGGCGCCCTGACCCTCCCGGGCAGGTACGCCGCCGCTCGCAGAGCGGCTAGCTTCAACTGATGACCGTTTCCGCTGCCTCGACCGTCACCGTCCGCGTGCTCCTGTTCGCGAGCTACGCGGAGGCCGCCGGTCAAACGTCGCTCACGCTCACACTTCCGGCGCCGGCCACCGTTGCGTCCGCCATCCGAGCGCTCCGGGCCCAGTCGGCGCGCGCGCGCCTGCCCGAGCGCCCCCTCTGCGCCGTGAATCTCGCCCACGCCCGGCTCGACACACCCATCTCGACCGGCGACGAGATCGCGATCCTTCCGCCACTGGCGGGAGGCTGACATGGCGTTTCTCACCGAACAGCCGCTGGACCTGACCCCACTTGTGGCCCGAGTGATGTCGCCCGAGCGCGGCGGCGTCGCGTGCTTCCTGGGCGTGGTCCGCGACCATCACGACGGCCGCAGCGTCACGCGGCTCGAGTATTCGGCGTACGACGCGATGGCCGAAGCGGAATGCGAGCGGGTGGTGGCTGAAGCCGAGGCCAAGTGGGACGTGCGCGTCGCCCTCGAGCACCGCACCGGTCGCCTGGAGATCGGTGAGGTCGCGGTCGTGATCGCCGCCGCGGCCCCGCACCGCGACGCCGCGTTCATGGCCTGCCGGTTCGTGATCGAGCAGGTGAAGCGCCGGGTCCCCATCTGGAAGCGGGAATATTTTCTCGACGGGACCAGCGCGTGGGTCGCGCCCCGGACCGCGCCGCAGGCCGTCGACCGGTCGGCCGAAGCGGCGCCGGACGCGCCGACCCCCGAGCCCGCGAGCCACACGGATTGGGGCGTCTGATGCTCGACACCCTCGGCCGTCCGCTCCAGAGCCTCCGGGTCTCGGTCACCGACCGCTGCAACCTCCGGTGCCGGTACTGCATGCCCGAGGACGACTACGTCTGGCTTCCGCGCCGCTCGATCCTCTCCTTCGAGGAGACCGAACAGCTGGTGCGGGTCTTCACCAGCCTGGGCGTGACCAAGGTACGGCTCACCGGCGGCGAGCCGCTGCTGCGCCACGATCTCCCCGAGCTGGTGCGGCAACTGGCCCGGAACGGCGCCATCACCGATCTCGCGCTCACGACCAACGGGCTGCTGCTGGCTCGGCACGCGACGGCGTTGCTGGAGGCCGGCCTGAGCCGCGTCACGGTCAGCCTCGATACGCTCCGGCCCGAACGCATGCTCGAGTTCGCCAAGAGCGCGCGCCACGCGGAGGTGCTCGAGGGCATCGCCGCCGCTCGGGCCGCGGGGTTCTGGCACCTCAAGCTCAACACGGTCGTGATCCGCGGGTACAACGACGACGAGCTGCCCGACCTGCTCGAGTTCGCCCGCGCGCATGAGGCCGAGATTCGCTTCATCGAATACATGGACGTGGGCGGTGCGACGCTCTGGAGCATGGACCAGGTGGTGTCGGAGCGGGAAATCATTCAGACGCTGTCGCAGCGGTTCGGCAAGATCGAGCCGGTGCCCGAGCGCGGATCGGCACCGGCCGATCGATTCTCGCTGCCGGATGGCACGACCTTCGGCGTGATCGCGTCTACCACGGCGCCGTTCTGCCTGGCCTGCGATCGGAGCCGCCTCACCGCCGACGGCACCTGGTTCCTGTGTCTGTACGCTGCTGAGGGCGTGGATCTGCGCG
>DATHMJ010000175.1:0-9194 GCA_035487215.1 Gemmatimonadales bacterium | reverse complement strand
CTGGCGATTGGGCGCGGAGCAGCAGATGTCTCCGCGGCAGATCCAGCATCTGCGCGAGCAGTACGGGCTGGACCAGCCGATCTGGCGGCAGCTCGCCACTTGGGTCGCGAGCGTGGGTCGAGGAGATCTGGGCACGTCGATCGAATACGGACGCCCCGTGACCTCGCTGATCGCCGAGCGCCTGCCGGCGACGCTGCTGTTGGGTGGCACGGTCCTGCTGGTGAACTTCAGCCTGGGGTTGTGGCTCGGTGCCCTGCAAGCCGTGCGCCGCGGGAGCGCGCTGGACCGCTGGCTCACCGCAACCTCACTCGCCGGATACGCGCTGCCGTCGTTCTGGCTTGGTCTCGTGCTGGCGTGGCTCGCCGCGGTGCGCTGGCGCATCCTTCCCGCCGCGGGGATGCAGGATCCTCTGCTGCCACCCGATGCCGGCCTCTGGACCCGCGGACTCGACGTCGGAGCACACCTCATCCTCCCCGCCACCACGCTCGTCATCGTCAGCATCGCCAGTACCATGCGCTACCAGCGCCGTGCCCTGCTCGAGGTCCTCCCCCTTCCTTATATAGCGGCCACCCGAGCTAAGGGACTTCCTGAGGGGACCGTGCTACGCCGGCATGCATGGCGAAACGCGCTCTTTCCCGTGCTCACGCTGGCCGGGCTCTGGCTTCCGATTCTGGCGACCGGCTCGGTCTTCGTCGAATCGGTCTTCGCCTGGCCGGGCTTGGGCTCACTGGCCGCCGGCGCCGTCGGGAGCCGGGACTACCCGCTCCTGATGGGCACCGCCCTCCTCGTATCGGGCCTCATCGTGCTCGGCGGCCTGCTCGCCGACATCGCGTACGGGGTGCTCGACCCGCGCATCCGATGGACCTGAGCGACCTGCCGCAGACGCTCGCCGCCGGTGTGTGGCGCCGGCCGTCGGCACGTGCCGCGCTGGTGACGTTGGGGATCATCGCGGTGCTCGGGGTCGCCGCCCCTCCATTCCTTCCGGACCCCGCGGCGCAGCCCGACGTGATCAGCCAGGCGTTGCTGCCGCCGGGACCGGGGCATCCGTTCGGCACCGATCAGCTCAGCCGGGACGTGCTGGCGCGCGTGGTCGGCGGGGCCCGCGTGTCGCTGGCGGTGGCGGGGCTCGCGGTGCTCGTGTCGATCACCATCGGCGCGGGAGTGGGTCTGATCGCCGGCTATCTCGGCGGAGTGGTCGATACCGTCCTCATGCGCGTCGTGGACGCCGCGCTCGCGATTCCACGCCTCTTCATTCTCCTGCTCTTGTTGGCCGTGTGGGAACACATTCCGCTGGCGGCGCTCATCATCATTCTGGGCACGACCGGCTGGTTCGGGACCAGCCGGCTCGTCCGCGGAGAGGTTCTCCGCCTGCGGCACCAGGATTTCGTGACCGGCGCCGAGGCGCTCGGCGCCCGGCGCGCGCGGGTTATGTTTCGGCACCTGTTCCCCAACACGCTGGGGCCGTTGCTGGTCGCCGCGACGCTGGGCGTCGGCGATGTGATCCTGCTCGAGGCCGGCCTGTCCTTTCTTGGCCTCGGCATCCAGCCGCCGCGACCGTCGTGGGGAGGCATGATCTTCGACGCGAAGTCCGTGCTCGTCAGCGCCCCGTGGACGAGCATCTTTCCCGGCCTCGCCATCACGGCCACCGTGCTGGCCGTGAACCTGCTCGGCGACGCCTTGAGTGGCGCCGTAGACCCGACCGAATCATGACGCCAGTCCTCGAGGTCGAGAATCTGCAGGTCACCTTTCCCGGCACCAACGGGAAACGTGTGTTCGCGGTGGACGGCGTCAGCTTCAGCCTGGCGCGCGGAGAGACGCTGGCGCTCGTCGGCGAATCGGGTTGCGGCAAGAGCCTCACCAGCCTGAGCCTGCTCCGGCTCATCCCCGCGCCCGGGCGGATCGAGCCGACGAGCCGCATCCGGCTCGGCGACATCGACGTGCTTTCGCTCGAGGGCGACGCGCTGCGCGAGATCCGCGGCCGGCGGATCGGCATGATCTTCCAGGATCCCATGACCAGTCTCGACCCGGTCTTCCGCGTGGGCGACCAGATCGCGGAAGGGATCCTCGCGCACTTTCCGGTCTCCAAGCGAGAGGCGCGGGAGCGGTCGGTGCAGCTGCTGCGGGACGTCGGAATTCCCGACCCCGCCGCCCGGGCGGAGGCGTTTCCGCATCAACTCAGCGGAGGCATGCGCCAACGGGTGATGATCGCGATCGCGCTGTCGGCCGAGCCCGATATCCTCGTGGCCGATGAGCCGACCACCGCGCTCGACGTCACGGTCCAGGCGCAGATCCTCGAGGTGCTGGACCAGCTGCGCACGGCTCGGGGAATGGCCGTCCTGCTCATCACCCACGACCTCGGCATCGTGGCGGGACGCGCCGATCGCGTCGCGGTGATGTACGCGGGACAGATCGTGGAGCAGGCCACTACGGCCGAGCTGTTCGCCCGGCCCACGCACCCCTACACACAGGGATTGTTCGGGTCGATTCCACGGCTCGACGGCCCGGTCGAGCGGCTGCGTCCGATACCGGGCACGGTCCCGTCGCCCGCGGCGTGGCCGACCGGATGTCGGTTCCGACCCCGTTGCCCCTTTGCGTTCGAGCCCTGTGGCCGCGAGCCCGACCTGCGCGAGATCGCGCGGGATCACTCGATGCGGTGCTGGCTGGAGGCACGGTGAACGCGCCTCTCCTCAGCGTCACCGATCTGGTGAAGCACTACCGGAGCACAGGAGTCTTCACTCGATCGGGACCGCCGGTCCGCGCGGTGGACGGCGTCTCTTTCGAGATCGGACGATCCGAAACGCTTGGCTTGGTGGGAGAATCCGGCTGCGGCAAGTCGACCGTGGGCCGGACGCTGCTACGACTGCAGGAACCCACCTCCGGCCACGCGCTGTTCGACGGCGCCGAGGTGTTCGCGCTCGACCGGCATGAAATGCGCCGCTTGCGGCGGCGGATGCAGATCGTCTTCCAGGACCCCTACAGCTCCCTCAACCCGCGCATGCGGATCGGCGCGGCCGTCGCGGAGGGCATCGAGATTCACCGCCTGGCGCCCAAGCGCGAGATCCCCCGACGCGTGGCGGGTCTGCTCCAGGAAGTGGGACTCGACCCGGCGTTCGCGCGCCGGTATCCGCACGAGTTCTCCGGGGGCCAGCGTCAACGCATCGGGATCGCTCGGGCGCTCGCGGTCGAGCCCTCGTTCATCGTGTGCGACGAGCCGGTGTCCGCGCTCGACGTTTCGGTGCAGGCACAGGTGCTCAACCTGCTGGTCGATCTTCAGCGCCAGCGCGGGCTCTCGTATCTGTTCATCGCGCACGACCTGGCCGTCGTGCGACAGGTCGCGCACCGGGTGGCGGTGATGTACCTCGGCAAGATCGTGGAGACGGGTCCCACGGAGGGCTTGTTGCGCGAGCCGCGACATCCCTACACCATCGCCCTGCTGTCGGCCGTGCCAGAGCCGGATCCCGCGGGCAAGAAGCGCCGAGTGGTGCTGCCAGGGGATCCACCCAGCCCATCCGCGCCACCGTCAGGATGTCCGTTCCATCCCCGCTGCTTCCACCCATCCAAGAGCGACCGGTGCCGAACCGAGCCGCCGCTCCTGCGGGTCGTCGGGACGACCCGGGTGGCCTGTCACTACGCCGAAACACCGCCGGCCCCGCCGGCGACCGGTCCCTCCCTACCTGCCGCCTGAAAGCCGGCTGGAGATTCGCATCCCGCGCCCGGCCCTCAAGCCGCGACGGGAGCGGAAGCGGCCCGGGCGAGGAGCAGCTCTTCGCGGGCGATTTCGGTTTCCTCCGGAGCAAGAATGCCAAGCAGCGCTCCTCCGATCCCGATTCTACTGCCTGAGCACGGGCGATCGCCGAAGCCAGAGCGCCAACGCCGAGCCCGCCAGCGACGCCAGCGCCAGCAGCACCAGCCCGCTCTGAAAGCTTCCGCTGTTGCCTTTCAGGATGCCGACGATATAAGGGCCGGCAAATCCCGCGAGGTTGGCAACCGAGCACATCAGCGCGATGCCGCCGGCCGCGGCGCTTCCACTCAGGAATGTCGTGGGGATCGGCCAGATCGGACCATGGGAGCTGAGCAGTCCCGCCGCCGCGACCGACAACGCGAGCACGACAGCCACGGGCGAGTGCACGTACGCGCTGACGAGGAACCCGACCCCCGCGGCTGCGGCCGTCCCCGCGATGTGGAGGAGGCGCTCGCCGGTTCGATCGGAGTGAGCGCCGACGAGCACCATCGAGATAGCGGCGACCAGATTCGGCACCGCCGACACGACGCCCACCATGAGATCGCTGAGCCCGGACACGTCACGCACGATCTGTGGCAGCCAAAGTCCCAGCACGTACACGCCGAACGCGTTGCAGAGCAGCAGCAGCACGCCGAGCTGCCACACCGTGCGGTTCGTGAGTGCCTGCAAGACGCTCAAGCCGTGCCGACGGCGGCAATCCTCTCTCTCTTGGGCGAGTCGCTCCGCGAGCCGACGCCGCTCGGCGGGCGTGAGCCATGCCGCCTCCTCCGGCCCTTCGGGCAGGTACGCCAGCACCACGAATCCCAGCAGAACCGCCGGCAGGCCTTCGAGAAGGAACAACCATTGCCATCCGGCGAGTCCGAGGCGCCCGTTGAGGCCCAGCAATGCGCCCGAAAGGGGACCACCTAGTACACCGGACAGCGGAATCGCCACCATGAATCGCGCCACCGCGCGCGCCCGTGCGGGCGCGGGATACCATCGGCTCAGATAGTAGATGATGCCCGGGAAGAACCCGGCCTCAGCCACACCGAGCAGGAACCGGAACCCATAGAAGCTCAGCGGCCCCTGGACAAACAGCATGGCGGACGCGAGGAGTCCCCACGTGATCATGATTCGGGCGATCCACGCGCGGGCCCCGATCCGGGCGAGCATCAGATTGCTCGGTACCTCGAACAGCACATAGCCGAGGAAGAAGATGCCAGCGCCGAAGCCGTAGACGGCCGAGCTGAACCCGAGATCGCGGTTCATCTGCAGAGCGGCGAACCCGACGTTTACCCGGTCGAGAAAGCAGACGATGTAAAGCAGAAACAGGAACGGAAGGAGCCTGCGCGTCACCTTGGCGAGGGCGGCTCGCTCAGTCGCCTCTTCGCCACGGGGGACCGCCGATTCGGGCAGGGTCGCGGTCATTGCCGCGAATGCAGCCGCATGCGATCGAGGAGTGCCAGGAATCTCGGCATCCGGCGCAAGGGGTTGAATCGTGCCTCGACGCCCAGGAGAGCCATCCAGTGCGTCCGCTCATCGAACCCCCGCTCCAGCCAATCAAGGGCGACGTCGAGGTTCCCCAACCCCACGTGAATCGCCGCGAGATCCACCGGCGAGACGAAGTGCACTCGGCGCAGCTCGTCGAGCTCCCTGAGGAGCGATCGTGCACCGTCGGGATCGCCGCCGACCGCCCGTGCATGGCCCAACATGGCGAGCGCGGTGACGTTGCGACCGGAGAGCTGCACCGCCCGCTCGAACGTGGCGATCGCGTCGGCACACGCACCGGTCTGCAGCTGCGCCACGCCCAGCCACAGATGGGCCACCACGTAGTCGGGATCCAGAGCCAGCGAGCGCAGCTCGTATTGCACGGCGTCGTCGTAGCGCCCGGCGAAGTACGCGCCCCAGCCCCGCGCCGAGAGCCGAAGCGGCGACAGGGGGTCCAAGGCAATCGCCTTGCCGAACGATTCGAACGACTCGTCGAATCGGCCGAGCGCCCCCAACAATGCGCCGTACCACTGGTGAGCGGTCGCGTAGCCCGGATTGAGCCGGGTCGCGTCGCGGAAGTTGCGCTCGGACTCGACCCAGTCCCAGTCGTAGTACATCGCGATGAATCCGAGAGCGGCCCGTGCCTCGGCTAGGTCCGGATCCAGCTCCAAGGCCCTGCGTGAGGCGGCCTTGCCCGCAGAGAACGCATCGCCCGGCGCGATCGCGCAGTAGAAGCCGAGGATGATGTAAGAATCGGCGACGCCGGCATGTGCCGGGGCGTACGACGGGTCGCGAGCCAAGGCCTGCTCGAAGAACCCGAGCCCGGTTCGCACGGCGTCCTCGGTGCGGCGGTTCCAGTGATACCGGCCGCGCAGGTACAGCGAGTAGGCCTCGAGATCCTCAGTCGGCGGGCGACGGTGCGCTCCGCTCCGGCCAAGGAGCTGCACTTCGAGGGCGCCGGCGATCGCCCCGGTGATCTCGTCCTGAATGGCGAATACATCCTCGACCTGCCGGTCGTAGGTTTCGGACCAGAGGTGGAAGCCGTCGGCCACGTTCACGAGCTGCGCCGTCACCCGAAGCCTCGGACCCACCCGCCGGACGCTGCCTTCCAGGACAGCCTGGACGTTCAGACGCTCCCCGATGATCCGCACGTCTTCGTTTCGTCCCTTGAACGCGAACACCGACGTGCGCGACACCACGTGGAGCCCGGGAATTCGCGCCAGGGCGCCGATCAGGTCATCGGTCATCCCATCGCTGAAGAATTCGCTATCCGCATCGTGACTGCGGTTGGCGAACGGCAGCACCGCCACCGACTTTCCCGCCGGCGCGGCGACGGGTGCGCTGGCGGGGACCACCTTGGTGCGTTCGCCCTCGGGTGGCACGAGGGCGCGGAGAAACTCCGGCATCGAGCCGAACCGCGCCTCCGGGTCCACACTGAGCGCCCGCTGGAGGGCGGCGTCGACGCCCGCCGACACCTCCGGCCGAGCGGCTCGGACGCTGGGCACCCGCGCGCCGAGTCGTTGGGCAATCAGCGCCGCCGGCGTGGCTCCGACGAACGGCGGCATGCCGGCCAGGAGCTCGAAGCAGGTGACGGCGAGGGCGTACTGATCCACGCGTCCGTCCAACGCTCGCTCGCCCATCGCCTGCTCGGGAGCCATATAGGTCGGGGTTCCGACCGCCAGGCCGGTCTGCGTCAGATTGCCGGTGTCCGAGGGGCCCAAGGCGTACGCGACGCCAAAGTCTGCGAGCAGCGTGTCGCCGTCGGCGGTGAGCAGGATGTTCTCCGGCTTGATGTCGCGATGGATCACGCCGTGCCGGTGGGCATAGTCGAGGGCCCGTCCGATCTCGACCGTAATGCGGAGGGCGTCCTCGACGGCGAGCTGCGCGTCCCGGCGGAGCCGATGCCGCAGGCTCTCGCCTTCCACGAACGGCATGGTGAACCACAACTGGCCTGCGGTCTCACCCGAGTCGTGGACGCTGAGAATGTGGGGGTGTTGCAGGCGGGCGGCGGTGGTGATCTCGCGCCGGAAGCGGTCCGGGCCGATGAGCTGGCCCAGCTCGGGCCGCAGCACCTTGAGCGCCACCGGCCGTTGGTGCTTGACGTCGTGAGCGAGGTAGACCGTGGCCATGCCGCCGTGCCCGAGCTCGCGCCCGAGCACGTAGCGGTCACGGAGAGCGTCTGCGAGTTGGGCCGCGATGTCTGCCACGCAGGGGCTTAAGCTGGCACCCCATTCCCAGTGCGCGCAAGCTCGGCTTCCCGGTCCTCCAACCATTTCGGCAGGCTGAACGCCTCGCGCGGGAGGCCCAGCCGTTCGATCATCTCTTCGCGATTCTCCCGCAGCGTTCCGACGGTGCGGAGGTTGAGCGGACGGGCTACTGCCGCACTCCACAGCATGGCGGTGAAGCCTCGATCGCCCAGAAGCGTGCGGCAATTGTCGCTGGAGAACGGACCGCCTCCCTGCAGCGCCCCGAATCGGAGCATCCGGAGATACGAGAGAAAGTTCCCGTGCACGACGGGGTCCTGGGCCGCGCGAGCCGCGGTCTCCGCGAGGCGCTCGCGCATGGCCGGGGAGTGAAACGGTGATTCGGGGTCGGTCGCGAGGTTACCCTCGATCGAACGGGCCGGACCCCACAGCGCTTCGATCCCGTCCTGCTCCGAGAACCGGCGAAGCAAGCGCTCCGCCACCGTGCCGGCGAACCGATCGCGTATGACCACCACCCGGCCCAGGAACTCCGTTGCACTCGGGTCGACCGGCGTGACGGATGCGAGCCGCGGCAACAGCTGGAGCTGGAGATCGTACGAGAGATTCTCCGCTGCCGATGCCAGCAGCTCCTGGTCCTGGTCGCGCAGGGGCAGATAGTAGTCGGGCGCGCGCCAGCTCGCCCAGGTCGCGAGATGCCGGAAGAGCAGCATCCAGGTGTCGGCATCCAACCACTCCGCGCGGCTCCCCTCGGCGGCGAGCACCTCGGCGATGAAATCTCCGGCGGCAATGGCTCGGTCGCGATGGTGGCGCACTTCGTCTTCGCTCGCCCCGTCGGCCGCGGCGTGTACGAGCTGCTCCCGCAATGCCACGGCGTGCGTGAAGAGCGCGCGGCCAAACGCCCGACGACCGCGCCGCCGCGGCCTGGCGAATTGGGCGATGAGCTGCCGGCGCTCCGAGGCCGTCCCCGGCTCGAACCGATCGAAGAGCAGACGCGTCTCGCGCCCGGTCGCCGCCGCGGGCTCTTCGACCAACAGGAAATGGCGGCGCAACGACTCCGTGGTAAGCCGGCTGGCATGCTGGGCCAAGGCATCGCACAGTTGCAGAAAGCGCTCCCGCTCGGGCACGCCGACGGGTGCGTACTCCAGCTCGGGGCGCTCGCGCTTGGCGTTCGCCGATCCCGTGCCCACCAAGTCGGCGGTCCATTGTCCGTAGGCCAAGGAGTCGAGCGCCGCCTGATCCGCCACCAGCCTGCGGGCCTCGTCCGGAAACTCGAGCTTCATGAGGTGACAGAGGTAGAGCTGCGGCAAATCGATCTCGTCGGAGTCGTACCGGGCGACCTCGGGATGCAGTGACGCGAAGTGGCGCAGCAGCAGTTTGAGCGTTCGGGGATTCGTCGGCAGCACCGACGCGAGGCTCTCGATGGCGTTGATGCTGACGTGATCACCGAGGGTCCCGACGTGGGCCGAGAGAAATCCTTGCAGCGTGGCGGGAGCGATGTCCGGAAGGAACGTGGGATATTCGATGACCTTCTCGAGGAACTTGTGCGGCTCGCTCCACCCGGCGTGCTGCGAAGCGAGCCCCGCCTCCAGAATCTTGGGCGACACCGCCACGACGTAGAACAGATTGGGAAAGTCGAGTGCATCGCGCAGCGCCATGAGGAACTGCGGGAGCAGATCCGCCTTGGTCCGGTCGAGATCGTCCACGAAGACCACCAGCGGATTCTTCCGGAGAGCCGCCTGCACCTGCTGGAACAGGCTCTTCCGCGGGGGCGGAGCTGAGCG
>DATHMJ010000174.1:0-2643 GCA_035487215.1 Gemmatimonadales bacterium | reverse complement strand
ATGAACGAGAGTCCGGCAATGGAGATCGACCGGAGATGGGTAAGGTGCGCGACGCCGTTCAACTGAGTTTCGATCGGGATCGTGACCTGCTGCTCGACCTCTTCCGCTGCGCGGCCGGGCCATTGGGTGATCACCCAGACGTATTTGTCGGCGACATCGGGATACGCCTCCACCGGCAGCCGGTGGAACGAGATGATGCCCCAGATGAGCAGCAGGACGCCGACGCTGAGGACCAGCACCCGGTTCCGGAGTGCGAGCTCGACCAGCGAATGGATCATGGTCTAGCGGGTGCCCGACGCGTCGGCGAACTGCAGTGCGTTGGCCACAACGGTGTCGTGCACGCCAAGCCCGGAAAGCACCTGCTGCAGGGTGTCGCCGACGGGTGGTCCCGTCCGGACCTCCGTCCGCCGAAAACGGTTGCCGCCGAGCCGGCGGAACACCCAGTCGCGGTCATGAAGCCGCAACAAGGCAGATGTCGGCAGCACCACACGCTTCACGGGCTGCCGCGAGCGAAGCGATGCCGTGACAAACATCCCGGCCCGCAGGACCCGGCCCGGATTGTCCAGCTCGATGCGGATCTTCGCCGACCGGGTACTCGGGTCGAGCACGCGGCTGACGTTGCCCACCCGACCCTGAAACGAGCGGTCGGGATAGGCGGCGAGACGCACCTCCGCGAGATCTCGAAGATGCACCCGAGCGAGCGCATCCTCGTACCCGTCGCACAGCACCCAGACATGCGACAGGTCGGCGATCGTGAACAAATTGGGTGAGTTGTCGAGCGACCGCACGCCGGCACCGCCCGTGACGTTCTGCTCGACAATGGTGCCGGCTATCGGCGCGCGGACCTGGAGAATCGGGGACCGCTGATCGAGGGTGCCGCCGAGCACGTGGACATGGTCGCCGGCGGTTGCGAGGTCGACCGCCGCTTTGTCTGCCGTGTTGCGCGCCGCCTCGAGATCCTTCAACGCGATGACCCCGTGCGCATAGAGGGAGTCCGAGCGCTCGAGCTGTTTCCGCGCCAGCACCGAGTCGGCCTGAGACTTCCGATAGTCGCCGAGTGCCCCCGCGAGGTCGGGGCTCTCGATGCGCAGCAGGACTTGTCCCTGCTTCACGTCGTCGCCGAGTCGGACCCGGATGTCGACCACCCGTCCGCCTCCCAGTGACAGGACGGGCACGCTGCGATTCACGTCGGGCGTCACTACGCCATTCAATTGAAGCTCGTCCGCAACGTCTCTGGTCTGGGCCTGGACCAGGGGGAACTGGTCGGGGTGCGGCACCTCGATCGTGGCAGCGTCCGGCGAGGACGCCGCCGCCGGGACCGAACTGGGAGGATCCGACCCCGCTCCCGAGCAGGCGGCCAGGGAAACGAGCATCGCGACACTCGCCCGAGACCTCGAGCGGCCGAGACTCGGACACACCGACGTTGCCAGGCAGGTCAACCTGAACCTCCTTGGGCCAAGCGAGGATCCACCGATTGTTGCCTGGGCTATTTAAGTGATGGTGCTGCGAGAGGGGAATCCGATCTTTCGGGCACCCGCGACTATCTTCCGGCCAGCGCGGGCTATCTTTTGGCCAACCTATGCGGGACGTATTGCGGGCCGGTGCGCCGGTAGGGCACCATTGACCGCATGAAGGCCAGCTTGGCTCTGTCTGCAACTGCCCATCGCAAGGCTTTCCTTGTTTTGGCCGCCCTTCTCGTCGTCGCCATCGCGGTGACCGATTGGCTGACCAAGCCCTTCATCTCAATCGGCTTCCTGTACCTGTTCCCCATCATGATCGCCGGGAGCCTGCTCTCCCGGACGCAGACTGTCGTCGTCGCCCTCGCATGTGCGGTGCTGCAAGAGGCGTTCAGCAACCTGCCCGCGAATGAAGCGATAGCCCGGCTGATCTTCAGCTCGACGGGCTTCGTCGCCACCGGCCTCCTGGTTGCGGAGCTCGTTCGCAATCGCCGCACAGCGCTCGCCCATGTCGTAGAGCTGGAAGATCAGGTGAAGCTCCGGCAGGACGCGGAGGAGCAGGTGCGCATCCTGGTCGAGAGCAGCCCAGCGGCGATCGTGATCGTCGACTCGACCGGCAAGACCCTTCTGGCGAACGAGGCCGCGCAGCAGGTGCTCGCGCCGGGGGGTGCGCCGCTGCCGGGTCAGAGCATCGGCGCCTACCTCCCCGCCTTGCAAGCCGCGGTCCAGACCCACCCGTCCCGATTCCTTCGAACCGCGATGCAATGCAGAGGGCAACGCGCCGACCGTGAGGCCTTCCTGGCGGGGATCTGGTTCTCGACCTATGAGACCATCGCCGGCGCACGGCTGGCGGCGATCATCGTGGACCTGTCGGAGGACCTGCGGAGCCGGGAGGACTTGAGCTTCGATCACCTCCTGAAGCACGCGCGGATCGTCATGAGCGCACTCGCTCACGAAATCCGCAACCTCGCCAGTGCAGTACAGGTAATTCAGAAGAACCTGTCCCGCCTCAAAGAGCTCGAACAGAACGAAGATTTTCGCGCCCTTGGCACCCTCATTCGGAGCCTCGAGAACATCGCGGCACTGGAGCTGCGACCCCCTCAGCTGGAGAGCACCGGCGCCGTTGAGTTGACACCCGTGCTCGACGAGCTGCGGGTGCTGCTCGATGCCGCGTACCGCGAGTCGG
>DATHMJ010000173.1:0-5408 GCA_035487215.1 Gemmatimonadales bacterium | reverse complement strand
CATCCGCTCCCGGGCGAGCACAGCCCCCGCGGGTGGCGGAACCAGCAGCTTCACGGCGACCGACGCGTCGAGATGCCGATCGTGGGCGAGGTACACCACCGAGAAGCCGCCCCGCCCGATCTCGCGGACGATCTCGTAGCGGCCGGTGAGCACGTCCCCCGGCGAGAGATAGGCAGAGCCGATCATGAGCCGCCCAGCCGATTCAGCACTGCGATGGCGTTCGAGCGCCAGCCGTCGGGACTGGAGTAAAGCTCGAGGAACCGCTTCAAGTGCACGGTCGCCGGCTCGGTCTGGCCCAGCGCGTATTCGGACATGCCGGCGTGATACAGCGCCATGTAGTTCCCGGGCTGATAGTCAAGCACGAGCTCCATGATGGGACCGGCGGACTTGTCGTCGCCCGCGTCGGCGACGGGGTGGCCAACGTCGAAGACGATGCCCGCGGCGTAGGGCCGCTGCCCGGACGACAGCCGCTCGATCGCGGCCCGAGCCTGGTCGATCCTGCCAGCGAGCGCGTAGCAGGCGGCGCTGTAGCCGAGCCCGTCGGGAGTTTCCGGGGCGGGGGAGCGTTGCTGCGCAGTTTCGACTTCGACGGAGTTACAGAAGGGCTTGATGCTGGCGTACCAGCTTGCGCCGTCCGCGCCCCGGACAGGACCGCCCGCCGCCCCGCCATGACTGTGGGCGGGTCGGGGGGTGGGAGCCGGAGCCGGCCGCGACTGGGGTCGGAGAAGAACCGCCGCGATGCAGATCGCCAGATAGGTGCCGCCGGCGAGATAGAGGTACCGGAGCATTCTCGTTGGCCTCCCGGAGGTTAGCGCGAGCCGCCCATTCGGTTGGGCGCATGAGGCAATCCCCATGCCTCTCGCTCGTCATGGCTCACCTCCGGGAGATGCCGCGAGTACCGTCCCCCTGCACTCGCCCAAGCCGATCCGCACGAACCCCTCCCGCTCGCACCAGCCGCGCATGACGACCTCGTCACCGTCTTCCAGGAAGCGCCGCTCTTCGCCGGTCGGGAGACGGATCGGCTCCGTGCCGCGCCACGTCAGCTCGAGCAGGCAGCCCCGCGCATCCTTTGCCGCCCCCGACACCGTCCCGCTCGCAAGCAGGTCTCCAGGGGTCAGGTTACAGCCGCCCGAGGCGTGGTGGGCCAGGAGCTGGGCGGGGGTCCAGTAGAGGTCGGCCAGCTCGCTCCGACTCAGCCGGAACGGTGCGAGACCCTGTGCCCGCATCTTTGCCGTCGAGAGGAGTACCTCGAGGCTGATCGCCAGCCCCCCGGCGCGCTGATCCGCTTCGTCCTGCAAGTACGGGAGTGGGGCCGGATCGCCCGCGGGCCGCTCGAACGCGCCCGCGCGAAATGGGGCGAGTGCGTCCAGGGTCACCACCCACGGCGAGATCGTGGTCGCAAAATTCTTCGCGAGGAACGGACCGAGCGGCTGATACTCCCAGCTCTGGATGTCGCGCGCAGACCAGTCGTTCACCAGACAGACGCCAAAGAGGTGGCGGGCGGCGTGGGCGATCGGGATCGGCTGGCCCAACTCGTTGCCGGGCCCGATGAAGAACCCCACCTCGAGCTCGTAGTCCAAACGGCGGGAGGGCCCGAACGCGGGCGGAGCCGCTGCGTCTTCCCGAGTCTGCCCCGTCGGACGACGAACCGGCGTTCCGCTCGGAACGATCGAGGACGCGCGGCCGTGATAGCCGATGGGCACCCACTTGTAGTTGGGGAGGAGCGGATTGTCGGGGCGGAACAGGCGGCCGACGTTGGCGGCGTGGAACACCGACGCGTAGAAATCGGTGTAGTCGCCGATCTTCGCCGGCAGGAACAGCTCG
This sequence comes from Gemmatimonadales bacterium, assembly GCA_035487215.1. Lineage (GTDB taxonomy): Bacteria > Gemmatimonadota > Gemmatimonadetes > Gemmatimonadales > GWC2-71-9 > DASQPE01. The sequence continues at coordinate 3,584 of DATHMJ010000173.1, read as the reverse complement.
GCATCCGCCTGAGACACGAGCACCGTCGGTCGCACCCTCGAATCGAGCGGCGCACCCTTCGCGTCCACCGCCAGCAGCCGGCTCACGGCGCGGCGGAGCGCCGACCAGGACGCGCCGCCCATCGCCATCAAACCGTTCAGCGACGGAGCGACCGCGGCGCGGGCAGCTCGGTCGGCCTCGCCGCCGAAGAGTCCGTCTTCGACGCACGCCCCGAGATCGAGGATCGCGTCCCCGATCGCGACGCCGCCGCGAGGCTCTCCGCCGCCTCGGCGAAACACGCCAAAGGGAAGGTTTTGAATCGGAAAATCAGGATGGCCGTTCGCGGTGCCGACCCAGCTTCCCCGTGCGGGATCGTGCGTCTCGTCCAGCGCCGCGGTCACAGGAGTCCGAGCGCCTGAAGGTCGTCGATCGGCTCGGTGAAGGAGCACGAGCCAAAGGCGAGGCCGCTCCGGCGGCGCGCATGGCGCATCTCGGCGTCAGCCAGGCGATGCGAGCGCCAGGTCACGCCCTCCTCCTCGAAGCTGAACGCCTGCGGCGACGTCTCCTCCAACAGCGCCAGCCCGTCGACATCGTCCATGCCGTGGTCCAAGAACGCGGCAGCGAGAAACAAATTGAGGAATCCGAACATCGTGGCGCAGGCGCTGTTGGGCGCATAGGTGAGCCGGTACGCGCCCCGGAGCGGGTGGTGAAGTCCCGCTGTCGCCTTGAACGGCACGCCGGCCTCGCGCGAACGGCGAAGGAAGCGCAGCAACTGGCCGGGCGACGGGAACGCGTCCGGGGTGACCCCGCCGGTGCGCACCTTGCCCCGGCCGCCGTGGCGAGCGAGCGCGTCGAAGAGCGGCGCGGGATCGTCGCCGATCGGAATCTCGACGTACACGTCGACTCTGGCATCGACCGTGGTGAGCGCCCGCGCGATTGCGTCCGCCGTTGCCGCCTTCAGCTCGATGCTGTCAACGAGCGCGCCGCCGGCCACGCGACTGTTGAGCGCGGTGATCGTTGCAAGGTCGGCGGGGAGATCGGGCCCGGCGAGCGCGGCCAGCTTCCATGGGGTACCGGCCGCACGAAGCCACGGCGTGGCCGCGGATTCGAATTCCGCGAGGCGAGAAACCGGGACCACGAAGCGTCCCAGCGCCCAGCAGTGCGGGCCGGCCCGATACGACGAATAGCCGGCGACCGCGCCGGCCATGTCCAGCTGAGCGGGCGGGAACAGGCCTGCGTAATCGATCAACCCATGGAGCAGTGTGTGGATTGAGCGCATGGCGCGGGAAATATACCCGCGCCTCGCCTGCTACTCGCCTGGCGTGCCGTAGTTCTTGAAGGGGCCGGTGAACCCGAAGGTGATCAGCAGGTCGTACTGCCGCCTGGAGCCGGTCGAGCCGTTGATCGGGCTGAGGTACTCCGCTTTATAAGTGATCCCGTCGACGTCGATTCGCGCCGCCCAGGTGCTCGACAACCGCACCAGGAAGCTTATGCCGCCAGCCGGGGCGACGTCGGTCCGTCCGGAGAGGGACGTGAACGGGGGATTGGGCCCGGTGATGAAATCGCCGCCCCGGTCGACCAGGCCGACGCCACCACTCAGGATCATCGCGACACTGTTCCCCGCGCCGAGCCGGATCATCGCTCGACCACTGGTCGCGAAGAAACGCGAGGCGAGCGTTGGCGGGTTGGGGAATCCGCCGACCGTGGAGTTTACGCCGCTCTGGTTGAAGTCCACGACGCCCTCGAACCCGAAGGCGGGAGCCACCCAGACTCCCAGGCGGCCGCCGATCGTAAACTTGCTCTCGGCCCGGCGGGTGAGGGCGAGACCCGTCGTCGGGTCTGTCCCGACTGTGAGATCCTTCAGGGGGATGTAGACCCCGAGGCGCGGCGTAAAGTCGACCGAGACCTGCGCTGCAAGGGGGGCAGCGGGCAGCGCAAGCAGGGCCAGCAAGACCGGCGCTCTCTTCATGGATCGCTCCCTCACTGTGGCACGGACTCGTCGCCCGTGGATCGGCCCCCACGGCAGGGCCGGCCCGCAGCAGGCTCGGCTAATCTCGCAAACCATTGCATCCGTTGATGAAGCGGCGGGGCGGCGTCCGCCGGACCCGGACCAATTTGACGCAAGCGATGGGCCATAGCAAGCCGAGTGGGGCTAGCGGTTCGTCCGCCCGATCCACTGCTCGCTTTCACCCGGCTGGTGCGCCCGAAGCCGGGCCACGAGCCGAGCTGGGTCATCGTCGAGCAGCAGTCCCTCGCGATTTTGCTCCGTGATGAAGCCCTCCCGCACTGCGTGATCGAGGAAGCGATCCAGCTCATCGAAATAGCCGGCCGTGTTCAGCATGCCGCAGGGCTTCGAGTGCAGCCCGAGCTGCGCCCAGGTAACGATCTCGAGGAACTGCTCCAGCGCGCCGAGTCCGCCGGGCAGTGCGATGAACGCGTCCGACATGTCCGCCATCTGTGATTTCCGCTGATGCATGGAGCCGACGACGATGAGGTCGGGGATGTCGGTATTCGGCGGCTCGCGGTCGCGCAATGTCGTTACTGTGACGCCGAACACGTGACCACCGTGGTCCAAGACCGCCGCCGCGAGCTCCCCCATCAAGCCGACGGTCGAACCGCCATACACGAGGTCGAGTCCCTCGGCCGCGATCACTTCGCCGAGCGCGCGGGCAGCGGTCACATACTCGGGGCGGGTCCCGCTGTTAGATCCTGCGAAGACACAGAGCCGGCGAATAGATTGTTCGGGTGGCATGGCGAGTAAGGTAGTTGGTCGCGGTCCCTACTAGCCATCCTCCGAGCGATGCGCTAACGTGCACGTCGTCCCTCCGCAGGACCGGTCGCCATGCAGGAAACGCACAGCGGGCCGACCCCGACCGTTTTTCGTCTCGCACCTCCGTACACGCGTTTCGAGGAGGTGTTGAACCTCGATGCGCTCCATGCCCCGGACCTTCCGCTCGGCTCCGTGCTTGCGATCGAGCTGGCGGGACACGATGGTTGGAGCGACGTTGCCGCGTTGGCACCGCGGCTGCGTGTTCGCTTTCCGGCCGCGCCCTTGGTGCTTCGCGTCCGCGGCACGGCCGCGGTCGATCCACATGAAGCGGCTCGCCTGGCCGCTCCGCTCCACATCAGGGCCGTGCTGGGTGAGGACGCGCCGCCGCGGGACTCGCTCCAGGCGGTGCTCACCGATCCCGCCAGTCTCACGCACGAGCTCGAGGATTGGCTCACGGTACGCGGCGTGGATCCGCCGGCCCCGCTCCGCAGTCTGATCGTCGACATCTTTCGCCAAGCGCCGGCCTATCCCCGACTCCACGGGTTGCTTCAGGCCCTGGGCCGTCCGGAGCGCACCGTCCGGAATTGGTTCCAGCGTGCCGATCTTCCCGGACCAGGCGCGTGGCTCGCCGCGGCCCATGCGGTGTACGCCGCTCTCCGATTGCAGCGCGAGCGGCAGACATCGCTTCTCACGATCGCGGTGGAGTGCGGGTATAGCGACCACTCCTCACTCAGCCGTCAGGCTGTGCGGCTCTTCGGCGCGCGGCCGGGCGAAATCCGGCAAACGCTCGGATGGGAAGGCCTGCTGGACCGTTGGCTGGGGCGGGCCGGTGTGA
>DATHMJ010000172.1:0-2961 GCA_035487215.1 Gemmatimonadales bacterium | reverse complement strand
AGCGGCCTTACGACCAACGTGGAGAACCTGTCGCTGCTGCATCCGCCGTTCCTGCTCGGGCTCATCACCGGCGGCGCCATGATCTACTGGTTCACCGGCGCGTCCATTCAGGCCGTGACGACCGGCGCCTACCGGGCGGTCGAGTTCATCAAGCGGAACATCAAGCTCGAGGGTGTGACCAAGGCCTCGGTCGAGGACAGCAAGAAGGTCGTCGAGATCTGCACCAAGTATGCGCAGAAGGGGATGTTCAACATCTTCCTCACCGTCTTCTTCGCCACACTCGCGTTCGCGTTCGTGGAGCCGTACTTCTTCATCGGGTATCTGATCTCGATCGCGTTGTTCGGTCTGTACCAGGCGGTCTTCATGGCGAACGCCGGCGGCGCGTGGGACAACGCCAAGAAGATCGTCGAGGTCGAGCTCAAGCAGAAAGGCACGCCGCTCCACGCCGCGACTGTCGTGGGCGACACCGTGGGCGATCCGTTCAAGGATACGTCGTCGGTGGCGCTCAACCCGATCATCAAGTTCACCACGCTGTTCGGGCTGCTCGCCGTCGAGCTGGCGGTCTCGCTGACGGCGCAGGAAGGCTCGAGGCTCAGCCACACGCTCGCGGGACTCTTCCTCCTGGCGTCGATGTACTTCGTGTATCGCTCGTTCTACGGGATGCGGATCGAAACCGCGACGGAGTGAGCGCCGGAATTTGAAATGCGAGCGGGGGACTCCGGCGCGCACTCCGGAGCTCCCTGTTTGTGGTTTACCGGTCGCGGTTCAGCGGTTATCTTGCTGCGGCTTCCGCCTCCCCGCATCAACGGGTCCCATGGCTGCAATCAGCGCCGTCTCCCCATCCGTTCATCGACTTCGTCTCCTGCCGCAGACCGAAGACATCGTAGCCGGGGCCCGTTGGCTCGCGGCATACTAGCAAGAGGACCGTTCCTATGGCCCGAATTGACGTCGTGATGCCCCAGATGGGCGAATCCATCGCCGAAGGCACGCTCTCGCGTTGGCTCAAGAAGGTCGGCGATGCGGTGAAGCGGGACGAGCCGATGTTCGAGATCTCTACCGACAAGGTGGATGCGGAGATTCCAGCCCCGGCCGCCGGCGTGCTGGCCGAGGTCCTGGTCCAGGAAGGCGAAACGGTCGCGGTGCAGACAGTAGTGGCTCGGCTCGAAACGGAGGCCGGCGCGGTCGCCGCGGCTGCGCCGCCCGCACCGGCTCCGGCGAAGGCAGCCGCGCCCGCCGCCACCCCGGCGCCCCTGGCTCCGGCTCCGGCTCCGGCACCAGCCAAGCCGACCGCAGCCCCGAGCGCGCCATCGGCTCCGGCTCCCGCCGTCGCCTCCACCGCCGTCGCCTCGACCGCCGTGGCCTCGGCGTCGCCGCCGGCCCCATCCGCTCCCGCCGGCAATGGCGGCCAGGAGACGGCGGAAGACCGGCTCCGGCGCAAGTCGACGCCGCTGGTCCGAAAGATCGCGGCGGAGCATAACCTGGATCTGTCCGCGATTCCGGGCACCGGCCTCGCGGGCCGCGTGACCAAGCACGACGTGCTCGGCTACCTGGACGCACCGGGCGCGGCGCCGGCCCCGGCAGCCCCGGCTCCCGCCGCTCCCCGAGCGGCGCCAGCAGCCGCGCCCGCCCCCGCTGCTGCGGGTGTCGAGGCGTGGCCGGGTGATCGGGTGGAGCCCTGGTCCCGCATCCGGCGGCTCACGGCCGATCACATGGTCATGTCGCGGCGCGTCTCGCCGCACGTGAACACGATCTTCGAGATCGACTACACGCGCGTGTCTCAGCTTCGAGCAAAGAAAAAGCAGGAGTTCTCGGTCCGAGGCGTGAACCTGACCTACCTCGCCTTCATCGCGAAGGCCGTGGCGGACAACCTGCGCCGCCACCCGGTCGTGAATGCCGCCGTCGGGGCCGACGCCACGATCTTCCGGCGCGACATCAATCTGGGCATCGCAGTAGCGCTGGACTGGGGGTTGATCGTGCCGGTGGTTCGCCATGCCGACGAGCTGTCGCTCGCCGGAATCGCTCGGGCCATCAACGACCTGGGGGAACGCGCGCGCGCCAAGAAGCTGAGTCCGGACGAGGTCCAGAAGGGGACGTTCACCATCACCAATCCGGGGGTGTTCGGCTCCGTCATCGGCACGCCGATCATCAACCAGCCGCAGGCGGCGATTCTCTGCGTCGGTTCGATCACGAAGCAACCGGCGGTGCTCACGGTCGATGGCAGCGATACGCTGGCGATCCGGCTGATGGGCATGCTTTCGTTGGCCTTCGACCACCGTATCGTCGACGGCGCGGACGCCGACCGCTTCATGGCCGACGTGAAGCGCACACTGGAGAGCTTCTCGGAGGAGGTCGTGCCCTGACATGCCTCGTCGGATCATCGAAGTGAACGGCGATCAGTGGGAAGTCGCGGTGAGCGGGCGCGTCACTCAGTACGTCAAGGACGAGCTGGGACTCGTCTTCTCCCGCGGCACCGGCTCGGCGCGCGAACGCCGCGTCACGCGCTACTCGCCGCTCGGCGCCAAGGGCTCCGAGCTGGCCCTGTCGGAGCTGACCGACGCGCAGCTCCGCGACCTCCTGGCGCACTCCCAGCCGGCGTGGACGTCGCCGGAAACGGAGTACGGCCGGTGACGGAGGGCAGTCTCCGGGGGCCGATCATCGACCTCCACGTGCATTCCACCGCGTCCGACGGGGAGCTGGCGCCCGAGGCCGTCGTGGGGCGCGCCGCATCGGCCCGTCTCTCGGCAATCGCGCTCACCGACCACGACACGTTGGGTGGCGTGCCGGCGGCGATCGCGGCGGGCGAACGGCTGCGCGTCCGGGTAATCGGCGGCTGTGAGTTTTCGGTCGCGGCGCCGTGGGGAGAGATGCATCTGCTCGCCTACTTCCTGCCGCCGGGGCTCAAGATCCTGGAAGACTTTTTGGCGGAGTGCCGAGCGGACCGCGTGCGGCGAGGCCGCGCCA
>DATHMJ010000171.1:0-7575 GCA_035487215.1 Gemmatimonadales bacterium | reverse complement strand
AGAGGGCGCCATCACCGGTGTGATGCCCGAAGGCGAGCTGCCTGACGTCGAGGAATCCCCCACGGCGAAGAAGCGCACGGCCAAGAAAGCCGCGGCTCCCGCCAAGCGGCCCGCTCCCAAGGCAAAGGCCAAGGCAACGGGCAAGAAGACGAAGGCCGCGAAGAAGCCTTCGGCCAAGGGCGCGGCCAAGAAGCCGGCCCCGAAGAAGAAGAAGGGGGAGTAGATGCCGACCCTGCACCAGACGATCGTGCGGCCGGTGGTCACCGAGAAAAGCTCGGCCGCGTACCAGACCGGGAAGATCTACACCTTCGAGGTGCACCCGGAGGCCAACAAGCACGAGATCCGGGCGGCGCTGCAACAGCTGTTCGGCGTCACCGTGACGGCGGTGCGCACGATGCAGATGCGCCGGCACGAAGTCGTGCGGGGCCGCACCCGCGGGGCCACGGCCCGCTGGAAGAAGGCGATCGTCACTCTCAAGGAAGGCGACTCGATCGCCGTGTTCGAGGGTTGAGATGAGCATCCGACAGTTCCGGCCCATGACGGCCGCGACCCGCTTCCGCTCGGTCTCCGGGTTCGACGAAATCACCCGGATGACACCGGAGAAGTCGCTGCTCGAGCCGAAGAAGCGCACCGGCGGCCGCAACAACATCGGCCACGTCACCGCGCGGTACAAAGGCGGCGCGCACAAGAAGATGTATCGCCGGATCGACTTCAAGCGGGACAAGTTCGGCATTCCCGCCACCGTGACCGAGATCGAATACGATCCGAATCGGAGCGCGCGGATCGCGCTGGTCGTCTACGCCGACGGCGAGAAGCGCTACATCCTGCACCCCAAGGGCCTCAACGTCGGCGATCACGTCGTCTCGGGCCCGGGATCCGACGTGCGCACCGGTAACGCCGTGCCCCTGGGTGAAATCCCGCTCGGCACGCAGGTGCACAACGTCGAGCTGAAGATCGGCAAGGGCGGCCAGCTCTCCCGCACGGCGGGCTCGAGCGCCCAGGTCGTCGCCAAGGAAGGCGCCTACGTCACCGTGCGCCTCCGCTCTACCGAGATGCGCCTGGTGCATTCGCGCTGCCTGGCCACGATCGGCGAGGTCGGCAACGCGGAGCACGAGCTGCTGTCGATCGGCAAGGCGGGCAAGAGCCGGTGGCTCGGCAAGCGCCCCCGCGTGCGTGGCGTCGCCAAGAATCCGGTGGACCACCCGCTGGGTGGCGGTGAGGGCAAGAGCTCCGGTGGCCGCCCGCCGACGTCTCCCTGGGGCAAGCCGGAAGGACGCAAGACCCGGCACCGGAAGAAGAAGTCGACGAAGTACATCGTTCGGGGGCGCAAGCGGGGCAAGGCGACGCAATAAAGAGCTATTAGGCTCAACCAAAAAGGCCCGGGAATGGCACGAAGCATAAAAAAAGGCCCCTTCGTTCAGACCGCACTGATGACCAAGGTGCAGATCCTGAACAGCCGCAACGAAAAGCGAGTCGTGAAGACCTGGAGCCGGGCGAGCACCATCCTGCCCGAGTTCGTCGGCCACACGTTCGCCGTGCACAACGGCAACAAGTTCGTGCCGGTGTACGTGACGGAGAACATGGTCGGCCACAAACTCGGTGAATTCGCGCCGACTCGGCTCTTCCGCGGGCACAGTGGCAGGCTCGTGGCCGACAAGAAGGCGAAGCCGGAGTAGCCATGAGCGGACGCGCGATTCAGCGGGGCGTGCGGCAATCCCCCCGCAAGATGCGGCTCGTGATCGACCTCATTCGCGGCAAGGACGTGAACGAGGCGTACGCGATCCTCAAGTTCAACAAGAAGCTCGCGGCCAAGCAAATCGCCAAGACGCTGCGGTCGGCCGTGGCCAACGCGGAGCAGGCCGCGCTCAAGGACAACGAGCGCTTCGATCCCGACCAGCTGGTGGTGAGCCGGGCGTTCATCAACGCGGGGCAGCCGCTCAAGCGGTTCACCGCCGCCGCGCAAGGCCGCGCGACGCCGATTCGCAAGCGCACGAGCCACGTGGAGATCCACGTCGCCGCGAAGGAGAGCGAGTAATGGGTCAGAAGACGCATCCGATCGGCCTCCGCCTCGGCATCGTCAAGCCGTGGAAGTCCCGGTGGTTCGCGAGCAAGGACATGCCGGCCCTGCTCAAAGAGGACGAGCTCATCCGGAAATACCTGAAGACCCGTCTCGGCCACGCCGCGATCTCGGAGATCCACATCGATCGCCGGCCGGGCAAGGTGACGGTCACGGTGCATACCGGCCGCCCGGGAGTGGTGATCGGCAAGCGCGGCGCCGAGGTGGACAAGCTCCGCGACGAGCTGGCTCAGCTCACCGGCAAGGAAGCCGCGATCAACGTCGAGGAGATCAAGCGGCCGGAGCTGGCCTCGCAGCTCGTGGGCGACAACATCGCGCATCAGCTGGAGCAGCGGATCTCGTTCCGTCGTGCCATGAAGCGTGCGGTGCAGAGCGCCATGCGTATGGGGGCGCAAGGCATCAAGATCCGGGTGTCGGGACGATTGGGCGGAGCGGAGATCGCACGGACGGAAGCGTACCGGGAGGGGCGCGTGCCGCTTCACACGCTGCGCGCCGACGTCGACTACGCCACCAGCACGGCCAAGACCACCTACGGCACGATCGGCATCAAGGTCTGGATCTTCAAGGGCGAGGTCATCGAAGACGTCGCCGGCCGGACCTACAGCACGGGGGCCTGACCGATGCTCGCGCCGAAGCGGATCAAGTTCCGCAAGATGTTCAAAGGCCGCACGAAGGGCATCGCCCAGCGGGGCAGCACGGTGGCCTTTGGTGAATTCGGCCTGATGAGCCTCGAGCCGGGCTGGATCACCAACCGCCAGATCGAGGCGAGCCGTGTCGCCATGACCCGCGAGATGAAGCGCGGCGGCAAGGTGTGGATCCGGATCTTCCCGGACAAGCCGATCACCAAGAAGCCGGCTGAAACCCGCATGGGCAAAGGCAAGGGCAATCCGGAGGGATGGGTGGCCGTGGTGAAGCCGGGGCGGATGCTGTTCGAGCTGGAAGGCATCCCGGAAGACTTGGCGAAGAAGGCGCTGGGCCTGGCCCAGGCCAAGCTTCCGGTCCGGACCCGGTTCGTGAAGCGGGGGGAGGGCTGACGTGGACAAGCAAACGCGCGCCGACAAGCTCAAGGATTGGCGGGAAAAGTCCGCCGACGAGCTGACGGCGATGATTCGCGACCTTACGGAGGAAGAGTTCCGCCTTCGGTTCCGCTCCGCGACCGAGGCGATCGAAAACCCCATGCGATTCCGGGTCATCCGCCGGGACATCGCTCGGCTCCAGACGGTGCTGCGCGAGCGCGCAGGCCAGGTGCGAGGGTAACCATGGCTCAGACGGAAGTCCGGGGGCGCCGCAAGGTCCGCCAAGGCGTCGTGACCGGCGACAAGATGACCAAGACGGTGGTCGTCTCGCTCGTGCGGCGCTACGCCCATCCGGTATACGGCAAGCAGATCACCCGGACCAAGACGGTCAAGGCGCACGACGAACACGGCGCCAAGGCCGGTGACACGGTGCGCATCATGGAAACCCGGCCGATCGCCAAGACGGTACGCTGGCGGGTCGTCGAGGTAGTGCAACGAGCTAAGTAGGAGCTAAGGGTCGACACCTATGGTTCAACAAGAGTCTATCCTCCGCATCGCGGACAATTCCGGGGCCCGCAAGGCTTTGGTCATCCGGGTCCTCGGCGGCAGCAAGCGTCGCTACGCCAGCCTGGGCGACCTGGTCGTCGTCGCGATCAAGGACGCGATTCCGACGGGCCAAGTGAAAAAGGGCGACGTCGCGAGGGCGGTCATCGTGCGCACCGCGAAAGAAGTCCGGCGCAAAGACGGTTCCTATATCCGGTTCGACGAGAACGCCGCCGTGCTGATCACCGATACGGGTGAGCCGCGGGCGACGCGCATCTTCGGGCCGGTCGCGCGGGAGCTTCGCGAAAAGCGCTACATGAAGATCGTCTCGCTGGCGCCGGAGGTGCTCTAGCATGAAGCCGCTGGTCTACAAGAAGGCGCGGCGGGTGCGGCACGCTCCGCCGGTGCGGATGAGGCTGCACTTGACCAAGGGTGACACGGTGCAGGTGATCTCGGGCGACGACAAAGGGAAGCGGGGCAAGATCCTGCGCGTGCTCCCGAAGACCGGGCGCATCGTGATCGACGGCGTGAACATCGTGAAGCGCCACCGCCGGGCCACGCAGACGAGCGAGGCCGGCATCGTGACCTTCGCGGCGCCGATCCATCACTCGAAGGCGATGCTGATCGACCCGAAGTCCGGCGAGCCGACGCGCATTCGCCGGCGGAAGGACAAGGACGGGACCCTGGAGCGGATCGCGGTGAAGTCGGACCAGCCGATCCCGAGGACGCGGTAAGCCATGGCCGACGAAACGCCGAAAGACGAAACGCCGAAGGACGAAAAGCCCAAAGGCGAAAAGCCCAGGGACAAGGCGCCCAAGAAGGACGCCCCCAAGAAGGCCGCCGGCGGCGGCAAGGGCAAGGACCGCGCGGGCCCCGGGGCGACCGATCCGGCGCCCAAGGCGAGCGAAGGCAAGCCTCGGCTGCAGGTGTACTACGAGGAGACCGTGCGCCCCCGTCTCCAGAAGGAGTTCGGGCTGGGCAATCCGCACGAGGTGCCGGTGCTCCGGAAGATCGTGCTCAACGTGGGCATGGGCGATGCGAGCAAGAACCCGAAGCAGCTCGAGGCCGCGGCCGAAGAGCTGGGTATCGTCACCGGCCAGAAAGCCGTGATCACCCGGGCCAAGAAGGCGATCGCCAACTTCGGTCTTCGGGCCGGGGTTCCGGTCGGCGTCACGGTGACGCTCCGGCGTGCGCGGATGTACGAGTTTCTCGACCGGTTCATCACGCTCGCGATTCCGCGCATCCGTGACTTCCGCGGGCTGTCGAATCGAAGCTTCGACGGCCGAGGGAACTATACGTTCGGCATCAAGGAACAGATGATCTTCCCCGAGGTCGACTTCGACAAGGTCGAGAAGATCCACGGGATGGACATCACGATCGTGACGTCAGCGCCGCGCGACGACCTGGCTCTCGCGCTGCTCCGCGAGCTGGGTTGGCCGTTCCGCGGCGAGACGCCGGCACGCGTCGCCTGATACCGGCTCGGCGCACGACGCGCCCAGCCCTTCTTACGCAGTAGAGGACGAGATGGCAAAGACCTGCTGGATCGAACGAGCGAAGCGAACCCCGAAGTTCAAGGTCCGCACGGTGCGCCGGTGCCAACGGTGCGGCCGCAGCCGGGCGGTGCTGCGCAAGTTCGGCCTCTGCCGCATCTGTTTCCGTGAGCTCGCGCTCCGGGGAGACATCCCGGGCGTGCGCAAGGCCAGCTGGTAGGGGGACATCGGATGAATCTGACAGATCCCGTTGCGGATATGCTGACCCGCATCCGGAATGCCTGCTCCGCGGGCCACCGGCGGGTCGACATGCCGGTGTCGAAGCTCAAGAGCGAGCTGGCCCGGCTGCTACGCGACAACCACTACATCGCGGACTTCAAGGTGCTCGACGACGGCATGCACGGCGTGCTGCGGCTGTACCTCAAGTACCACAACGACGAGCCCGTGATCCGGGAGCTGCGCCGCGTCTCGACGCCGGGCCTGCGCCGGTACGTCAAGTGCCGTGAGATCCCCCGCGTCAAGAACGGCCTCGGCATGGCGATCGTGTCCACGCCCAAAGGCCTCATGACCGACCGCGAAGCGCGAACCGCCAATTTGGGCGGCGAGCTGCTCGCGGTGGTGTGGTAGGAGGCGGCCGTGTCCCGCATCGGTAGGAAGCCGGTCACCATTCCGAAGGGCGTCACCGTGGCGCTTGCCGGACGCACGCTTTCGGTCAAGGGACCGAAGGGCGAGCTGAGCCGCACCTTCCACCCGGACATGACGCTGAGCGTGGACGGCGACAAAGTCGCCGTGGCTCGGCCGAGCGACGAAAACCGGCACAAGGCGCTGCACGGCTTGAGCCGGACCCTGGTGCAGAACATGGTGGACGGAGTCTCCAAGGGCTTCGCCAAGGCCCTCGAGATCCAAGGTGTCGGCTACAAGGCCGAGCCGAAGCCGTACGGCGTCAACCTGATCGTCGGCTACTCCCACCCGGTCAAGTACGAGGCCCCGAAGGGCATCAAGATCTCGGTGGAGAACAACGTGCTCCTCAAGATCGAAGGCCCCGACAAGGAGCTGGTCGGCCAGGTGGCCGCCGAGCTTCGTCAGGTCCGGCCGCCCGAGCCCTATAAGGGGAAGGGCGTGCGCTACCAGGGCGAACAGGTCCGCCGCAAGGCCGGCAAGACCGGAGCGAAATAGCGATGAGAGCGATTCATGCCCCGAAGACCCGGGCCGACCGCCGCTATCGGCGCCACCTGCGAGTCCGGAAGACGCTGCACGGGACGGCGGAGCGGCCGCGCCTGGTGGTCTTTCGCTCGCTGAAGCACATCGCGGCCCAGCTCGTGGACGACGATCGCGGTGTCACGCTCCTGGGCGTGACCGACCGGAGCGAGGGTATTCAGGTCACGGGCGCCGGCAAGGTGGCCAAGGGCAAGGCCACCGGGAAGCTGCTAGCGGACCGGGCGAAGGCTGCGGGGATCACGAGGGTCGTGTTCGACCGGGCGGGCTATCGATATCATGGTCGCGTGCAGGCCGTCGCGGACGGCGCACGCGAAGGCGGATTGGAGCTATAGCATGGCTGACGAGCAACAGGCGACACCCCAGACTCCCCCGGCCCCGACCCCGACTCAGGCCACGGCTACGGAAGCGCCGCCGGAGCGTCCGGCCGGGGAAGCGCCCCGCGGGCGCGGCCGGGGACGCGGGGGCGCGGGGGGCCGGGGCGATCGCGGACCGCGGCGCGACCGGGACCGCGATCGCGATCATGGCAGCGACATGGTCGAGAACGTGATCTCGATCAATCGCGTCGCCAAAGTCGTGAAGGGCGGCCGGCGCTTCTCCTTCAACGCGCTGGTGGCCGTCGGCGACGGCCGGGGTCGCGTGGGGATCGCCACGGGCAAAGCCAACGAAGTATCCGAGGCCGTGCGCAAGGCGGTCGATGCGGCGAAGCGTGGTATGGTCGAGCTGCCGCGCACCGGTTCGACCATTCCGCATGAAATCGTGGGCGAGCATGGCGCCGGCCGGGTTCTGCTCAAGCCCGCCGCGAGCGGCACCGGCGTCATCGCCGGGGGCCCGGTGCGTGCGGTGCTCGAGTGCGCCGGCATCACCGACATCCTGACGAAGAGCCTGGGGTCCACCAACCCGCACAACATGGTCCGCGCGACCATGAACGGGCTGACTCGGCTCGTCTCCGCCCGGCAGGTCGCGCGCGAGCGGGGGATCGAAGTCGACCAGATCCCCTACAAGCCGCGTCAGGAGGTCTGACCATGGCGCGCAATCCCGTGGTCGGCCGCCAGGGCCCGAGGTTCTACGCCGCGACGATTCCCGCCGAGGGCGACGCGGCGCTGCTGGCGGTGAAGCAGATCCGTTCCGGTATCGGGCACGCTGCCACGATGCGTCGCACGCTGGAGGCGTTGGGTCTCCGGCACCACCAGCAGACGGTGCGGCTCAAGAACACGGCCGCCATCCGGGGTAT
>DATHMJ010000170.1:0-7026 GCA_035487215.1 Gemmatimonadales bacterium | reverse complement strand
GTCCGTGGCGCCGTCGATGGCGTTGCGGCAGGCCGAGAGGTTCAGGCTGGATAACTTCTCGGTCGCTGCAAGCAGCGCGTGGGCGATTGCGTTGAAGGCGTTCACTTGGACACGTTGCAGTTCGAAAAATTGGCTTGGGTTCGTGATCATGGCTGCCTCTGCGAATTGGGAAGTTGAGAAACGGGACAGTCTCTGTTAAGCGCTTTTGCTGCGTTGCACAATCAAAGTATATGCTGCGTCGCACAAAAGTCAAGCGAAATTCGACGACCCGCCTCCCGCCAAAATCACAAGCCCGGGAGTTGAATTTCGGCATACTCGTTCATATAATTAGCACTCGTTGGTCTTGAGTGCTAACGATCAGGGGTCGAGACCACGGAGGTTTCGGTTTAGCCAAAAATTGAAAGAAATTAACGAATTTTGACAGGAGATGTCATGAAGATTCGCCCACTGCACGATCGAGTGATCGTCAAACGCCTGGACAATGAGCGCAAGACTGCATCAGGCATCGTGATCCCGGAAAACGTGGCCGAGAAACCGGACCAGGGCGAAGTGCTCGCCGTCGGCCCGGGCAAGAAGGATGACAACGGCAAGCTGATACCGATGGACCTGAAGGTTGGGGATCGAGTGCTGTTCGGCAAGTACTCGGGCCAGACCGTGAAGGTCGAGGGCGAAGAAATCCTCGTGATGCGCGAGGAAGACGTCATGGGCGTCATCGCGTAGCCACGTTCCCCAACACATCGACTGAACCCAACAGATTCGGAGTTATTCAATGGCAGCCAAGCAAGTTTTCTTCGGCGAAGACGCGCGCCACAAGATGATTCGCGGCGTCAACATCCTCGCCAACGCAGTCAAAGTGACGTTGGGCCCGAAGGGCCGCAACGTCGTGCTCGAGCGCAGCTTCGGCGCTCCCACCGTCACCAAGGACGGCGTATCCGTGGCCAAGGAGATCGAGCTGAAGGACAAGTTCGAGAACATGGGCGCGCAGATGGTCAAGGAAGTCGCGTCCAAGACGTCCGACACGGCCGGCGACGGCACCACCACCGCGACCGTGCTGGCGCAGGCCATCGTGGTCGAAGGCATGAAGTATGTCGCCGCTGGCATGAATCCGATGGACCTGAAGCGCGGCATCGACAAGGCCGTGATCAGCGCCGTCGAAGAGCTCAAGAAGATCAGCAAGCCGTGCACGACCAGCAAGGAAATCGCGCAGGTAGGCGCCATCTCGGCCAACGCCGACCCCGACATCGGCAAGATCATCGCTGACGCGATGGACAAGGTCGGCAAGGAAGGCGTGATCACGGTCGAGGACGGCAAGTCGCTCGAGAGCGAGCTGGAGATCGTCGAGGGGATGCAGTTCGACCGCGGCTACCTGTCGCCCTACTTCATCAACAACCCGGACAAGCAGATCGCAATCCTGGACAACCCGTTCGTGCTGCTGCACGACAAGAAGATCTCCAACATCCGGGACTTGCTGCCGGTGCTGGAGCAGGTGGCCAAGGCCGGCCGGCCGCTGCTGGTGGTGGCCGAGGAAGTCGAGGGCGAGGCGCTCGCCACGCTGGTGGTGAACAACATCCGCGGCATCCTGAAGACCTGCGCCGTCAAGGCGCCGGGCTTCGGCGACCGTCGCAAGGCGATGCTGGAAGATATCGCGGTCCTGACCGGGGGTGTGGTGATCGCCGAGGAAACCGGCATGACGCTGGAGAAGACCACGCTGCATGATCTGGGCCAGGCCAAGCGCATCGAGGTCGCCAAGGAGAATACGACGCTCATCGACGGCGCCGGCAAGAAGGCCGACATCGACGGTCGCGTGAAGCTCATCCGCGCCCAGATCGACGAGACCACCAGCGACTACGACAAGGAGAAGCTGCAGGAGCGGTTGGCCAAGCTCTCCGGCGGCGTGGCGGTGATCAACGTCGGTGCCGCGACCGAGACCGAAATGAAGGAGAAGAAGGCCAGGGTCGAGGACGCGCTGCACGCGACCCGTGCCGCGGTCGAAGAGGGCATCGTGGCGGGCGGCGGTGTTGCCCTGCTGCGGGCTCAGACCGCGCTCGAGAAGCTCAAGGGCACCGAGGACGAGAAGGTGGGTGTCGAGATCGTCCGCCGGGCGCTCGAGGAGCCCATTCGCATGATCGCCCAGAACGCGGGCGCCGAGGGATCGATCGTGGTCGAGCGGGTGCGGGAGTCGAAGGACAAGAATTTCGGCTTCAACGCGTCCACCGACGGGTACGAGGATCTGGTCAAGAGCGGTGTGATCGATCCGACGAAAGTCACCCGGACGGCACTGCAGAACGCCGCATCCATCGCCGGGCTGCTTCTCACCACCGAGTGCGTGGTGGTCGAGAAGAAGGAAGACAAGCCGGCCCCGCCGGCGCCTCCGGGCGGCATGGGCGGGATGTACTAAGCTCGAAGCCCCGCGCTTCGAGCCGCAGACGGACGCCCCGGGCAGTTGCCCGGGGCGTCTTGCGTTTCCCCTGAGAACGTTTCGCTGGTGGCGGCGTTCCTCGTACAGCTCGGGGGGATGCTGGTCGGGGCTCCCAGGCGGTGGTACGATTGGTCGATGGCCGACCCCACGGACCTCTCGTCCCCGCTCGAGCGCCTCGTCACTCGGTTCGCCAGGATGGTTCGGCACGTCGGACGGACTCGGGGACTGAGCGACCCCGACCTCGACGAGCTGATCCAGGAGGTCCGGATTCGAGTCTGGCGGGCGCGTCCCGGAATGATCGGGGGCCTCAACGCCGCTTACGTGCACCGCGCGGCGGTGTCCGCCGCCCTCGACATCATCCGGCGTCGGCGGCGCGCTCGCGAGGAGCCGCTGGAGAGCGCGGGGCCTCTGGCGGGATCGGTCGGACCGGCGGACGCGACCGAGCTTGGGGATCTGACCGAGCGAGTCGCCCGCGCCGTCGACAGCTTGCCTCCCTCCCGCCGCCCCGTGGTGCGAATGCACCTGGCCGGCTACCCACGGGAGGAAATCGCCGGCTTGCTGGGCTGGTCGGAGGCGAAGACGAGAAATCTGCTCTACCGCGGGCTGGCCGACCTTCGGGCGGTGTTGCTCGGGCAGGGTATCGGACCTGGGAGCGCGATGTGAACGACGACGAACTCCAGCGAGCCTACGCGCGGTCCATCACGCCGCCGCCCGACCGAGCCGGATGTCCCGGTCCGGAGGCGATCGGAGACCTCGTGGCGCGGAAGGGGACCGAACCGGCGCGGCTCGAGGTGCTCGACCATGTGATGAGCTGCGCCGAGTGCCGGCGCGACCTCGATCTCCTGCTCGTGGCGGACCGGGCTGGGGCGCGGTCGGCGCTCGCGCCGCGCTGGTTGGCCGGCGCCGCGGCGGCGATTCTCGTAATCGGCGTGGCCGCAGTCGGCGCTCGGACCCTTTTGCGCGAGCGGGCGGCCGAGGTCGAGCGCGGCGGCGCGCCTCCGCTCGCGTTGACGCCCGAGCGGGGTGCCGTGGCCTCGCGGCCGGTGACGCTCCGCTGGCACGCCGTCTCCGGCGGGCGCGAGTACCGGGTGGAGCTGCTTGCGGCGGACGGCGCGCCGCGTTGGACCGCGACCACCTCCGACAGCTTCGCGGTGGTTCCCGACTCGGCCGTGGCGCGCGACGGAGAATACGGGTGGTGGGTGACTGCCCGGCTCGCCGACGGGTCGAGTATTCGCTCGGCCGTTGTTCCGTTCAGCGTGCGCTGACCGGTCCCGCCTGGCGCCCCCCCGGCGCCAGAAACCCGTTTCCTACCACCAAGAAGCCGGCCCAACCGCGCGGCGCCACGCCGTTCCGTAGCCGCTCGAGCTGCGCCGAGCGGAGGGCGTCCATCGTCGTGGCTCCCGTTCCGAGCGCGCCGTAGAACGAGGCGACGAAGTCCGCCGCGGAGCGATCCGCGATCGGCCAGAGCGTGCCGACGACCGAGCGCGCGCCCGCCTGAAGCAGCGGCGCGGTCAGTCCCCGAATTCCCTCCCCACCTACGATCACACCCAGCGCCGTGCCGCAGCCGGAGAGCACGACGAGATCGGCATCGAGCCGGAGCTGGGCGAGGTCACCGGCGCCGAGAAAGCCATCGTCACCGCCGCCGGCCGCCAGCACGATCGCGGAACGGCCGAGCGCTGCCTCGTCGACCAGCGCGTGGGTCGCGAGGTGGAGGATCGAGAACTCCGACAGACGCGCTCGTCGGAGCGCGAACGCGCTCGCCTCACGGCCGAGGCGGATTTCCGATCCGGGGAAGAGGCTCGCCGCGGAGCGGGCCTCGGCCGCGGAGGCGGGGAGCTGCGGCAAACCGCCGCGCTGGGCAAAGGCGGCGAAGTGGGCGCGAGTCGCCGGCGGCAAACCGGGATCGTCCTTCGGGAAGGCGGGATCGCCAAAGGCGAGGACGCGTCGCGGGCCCGCGTGGGGCGAGCGGCCCCAGAGGTCGGCCGCGACCGCCGCGGACGGTGCCTGGCTCAGCGCGAACCGCTCGACCGCGTAGCGCCCTTGTACCCGAAGCGCGGGGAAGGGCACCCGGTGCAGCGCATCGTCGGGAACGAGCACCAGGCGGGTGACAGTCGGGCTCAGCACGCGGACTGCCGGGCCCAACAGGATTGCGCCGAGTCGGTCGCTGAGCGCCGAGTCCGGCGTCTCGCCCTGAATGGCCGCAATGAAACGTTCGATCGAAGGCAACAGACTATCGAGCGGGGGCAGCGCGAACGCGCGGACCTCGGTCCGCGTGATCACGAACAACGTCGTCGGCTGCGGCCCACGGCCCGTCGCGTACTCCAACACGGCGGTCCCCTGGCCCGGGAGTCGGGCCTGGAAATCCGCCCCGGTGAACGAGGCGGCCGGCGCGGTGGCGGGGTGCTTTCCACTTGGCGGGGTGGCGCCGTTCGCCGTGGCGCCGTTCGCCGTGGCGCCGGCCGCCGTGGTGCCGGCCGCCGTGGTGCCGGCCGCCGTGGCGCGGAGCAGCTGGTCGCGCAGCTCGCGCGCTCGGCGGCGCTCCACCAATCGCAGTGCCTGCTGTACCCGCCCGCGCGCCGCGACGGCGGCGACGATGCTCGCCGTGCCAAGATCGGGGCCACCGAATTCATCCAGCACCTGGAACGCGAACACGCGAAGCGAGCTATCGCTCAGACCGGCGCGCCACGCGTCCAGCCCGTCCGCCGCCCGATCGAGCAGGTCTTCGGCTTGACCGGTGTCGCCCTGCGCGAGCGCCGTCTCCGCGAGATGGAGACCCGCCAAGTAATGAGTGATTTGCGAGGAGCTGTCGGGCGCCTCGAGCGCGGCGCTCAAGAGCGCGCGCGCCTGGTGCAGCTGACCGCGTCGGAGGGCGAGCACGCCGCGCTCATAGGACTGAGCCACGAAATCCGGCGGCCGCCCGGCGCGGACCGAGGCCGCGCGTGCCTGATCGAGGTACCGCTCCGCATCGGCCCAGGAGCGCTGCCGGATGGCGAGCGAAGCGAGCTGGTTGGTCATGTCGACTTCGAGCGCGGCGTCGCCGGTCGCCGCGGCGCGAGCGGCCTGCTCCGAGAAGACCACGTGCGCCTGAGCCGTGTCGCCGGCGAGATCGGCGATCTGGCCATCCGCGCCCAGCGCGTTGGTGATCCCCCATTCGTCGCCGATCCCGCGCATTTCGGCCAGCGCACGGTCGGTCTGGAGCCGGGCGGAGGCGGGATCACCGAAGACGAGCGAGACGCGTCCCAGGTCGAGCAGCGACCACGCGAGAGCGGACCGATTGCCCGACGCCTCGGCCTCGAGAATCGCCTGGCCCAGGAAGCGCTGCGCTTCATCGAAGCGGTCGCGGGAGACGGCGACGAAGCCGCTCCACTGCAGCGCGGATGCAAGGCCGGCTCGCTCGTGCAACCGACGCAAGCGGTCCGCGACGTCGACGAGCGCCCGCGCGGCGGCGGCAAGCTGGCCTGATTGGACGAGGCTGTTGGCTACCCCGTTGAGGCAGTTCGCTTCGAGGCGATGGTCGCCGGCCCGGCGCGCCAGATCCGCGCCGGTTCGTCCCTCGGCCATGGCTTGGGAGCGGGAGATCCGCACGTGTACCGCGGCGCGTCCGCAGGCGACGGCGGCGCGGAGCTGAAAATCCTCGCGGTGAGCGAGCGCCGCCGCGGTGTCCAGCACAGCGCCAGCGAGGGCCGGATTGCCCGACCGCAGTCGGAGCCAACCCTGCGCGATCAGCACGAACGCGGTGGCGGTGCTGTCGTTGGTGGCCTCGGCCAGCCGTCGCGCCTGATCGAAACCGGCACCAGCCTCGGCATAGCGCCCCGTGGTGAACCGCGCCTGCGCAAGCCCGAGGACGCCGAACGTTTGGTAGCCCCGGGCGCGGGCAGGCGGGAGGGCCGCGATCCGGGCGTAAAGCGTATCGGCGCCGGAATAGTCGTAGGCCAGCCGAGACAGGCTCGCGAGTCCAAGCCAGGCGGCGGCATCGAGAGAATCGTGGGCCAGGCGGGCCTGCCACCGATGCCGGGTCGCCGGTACCGTGCCGCGCTCGACCGCACGGGTGGCCTCCTGCACCACGAGCCGGGGGCTTTCGGGTGGTGGGCCGGCGGGGGTCAGCAGCGAGAGAAAGAGCAGGGCGCCCATGGGTTTCCGGAAGTTGCTGCGCCCCGGTGCGGCGGGCAACGCGTGACGTGAGAAGAAATCGGGGATTGGGGCGTTATTCGGCGTAGGACCTTCCAGGGGATCACGTGTTCGACCGAGTCTCGCGAATACGCCTCATCCTGTCCTCGCAGCTGAGCCGGGATCGGCAGGCGAGCCGGGACGGCGCGCCCCAAGCTATGGAAAGACCCGGTGACGGTAGGGGCAGGCCCGGTTGCAGGCCCGACAGCACCGAATCCGCGGACGACCCCGCGCCCGTTTCAGGGAGAACCGAATCATGAGCAAGTCCCCCCTCCTCGCCAGTCTGCTCGCGCTGGGCCTGTTCGTCTCGACCGCCACCGCCCAGGGGCCGACCACCGCCAGTGCCAAGAAGAAAGCGAAGGCGAAGCCGGCTGCTGCCGCGACCGCGCCCGACACCCAGCCCACGCCGACGACCGTAGCTCCTACGACCGAGCCGGCGC
>DATHMJ010000169.1:0-5210 GCA_035487215.1 Gemmatimonadales bacterium | reverse complement strand
GCGCACCCGCTTTCCGCGCTGGTCGGCCAGGCCGAAATCTCGCAGCAGGGTCTCGACTCGCTCGCTGACGCGACCGGCGGGCACTTGGGCCAGCACGGCATAGCGTCGCATGGCCGCCTCCACCGACCACTGGCCCGGTATCGCGATGAGCTCCGCGAGATACGCGGCACCGTGGCGCTCGATCCAAGGTCGGGGCGCTTGGCCCTCCAGCAGCAATGAGCCGCTGGTCGGGGCCAGGTAGCCGAGCAGGAGCGAGATGAGCGTGGTCTTGCCGGCGCCGTTGGGCCCGGCAACGCCGACGACCTCACCCCGCGCGAGCGTCAGGGTGAGGTCGTCGAGCGCCGGCACTACCCGGCCACCGAGGAGCGAGCGATAAGTTTTGGAGAGGCCCTTCAGCTCGATCACTGGATGATACGCAGGACCCCCGCCTCGGCGCTCCCGCGGATGAACGCCTCGGCGTCCGTCACCGGGATTACGACCCCGGTTTCCGCGCGACCCCGCCGAGCGAGGCCGACCATGAACTCGGTGAGCGATGCGTCGGCCCACTCGCGGTCGGCCGCCTTCATCTGCAACAGAATCTCTTCCCAGGTGCCGTTGAACGTGTGGCCCGCCAACGTGCCGATCGAATGGTTGTCGCCGGAGGAGGCGGTCTGACCCGGCCGGCGCTGCATGGCGTGTAGCTCGGTCAGGAGCGTCCCGAACAGCTCCAGCTGATGCGGGTCGCGCACGGAGCCGTCAGGCTGCTGGGCCTCCACCTCCGCCAGGAGCAGATCGACCGCGTCGGGATCGCCGGCCACCTCGCCCAGGCGCTGCAGCCACGGTTGTAACTCGGGGTCATCGTCGCGAAGACGGTAGATCGATTTCTTCAGCTCGATGTGACGCCAGATGCCCAGCTCGTCGTAGTGCTCCTCCGGCCGGGTCTTCTCGAGGTGGTGGAGCGCGGCCTCCGTCTCGCCCCGGTCGTACAGCATGTTGGCGAGATAGACCCGTGCTTCGGCGAAATCCGGCTCGAGCTCGAGCGCGCGCCGCAGCCAGAACAGCGCACCGCTGTCGTTGCCCAACCGGTGGTAGGCGTAGCCAAGACAGGCCGCGGCGTCGGGAGACTCGGGTTGCGCGAGCGCCGCGAAATCGAAGAACCGCTGCGCCGGACCGATGAGCGCCTCCCGGAAGAGCGCCCGGCCCACCTGCAGCATCAGCTCGTGATCGTCCTTGAAGCCGAGCAGTACGATGCGCTCGAAGGCGCGCAGCGCGCCGACCCGCTCGCCCAGCTTGAGGAGCGTTTCACCCAGCCCCGCCAGCCCGTCTTCGTGATCGGGATCCAGCGTCAGCGCGCGCTCGAAGCTCCGCCGCGCCCAGGCGTACTCCTCACGGGCTAGCTGGGCGTAGGCGAGACCGATATAGAGTTCGAGCGCGTGGGGGTAGAGGGAGAGTCCCTCCCGGAGAAGAGCGACCGCGTCGTCGTAGCGACCTTCGTTGTAGAGCTGATGGGCTTGTTCGTCGAAATCGTCGGAGCTACGGAATGCATCCGACATCGGCTGGGCCTCCCCGGGTCTTTGCTCAATAGTAGGACGACACTGGGCCGCGAGCAAGGGAACTGACGCCCCCGGACGGCCGGCGTGGCGGCTATCTAATTACCTACTGGAACACCGGTTAGACGATCACACGGCGAACGCGGCTGGCCACTTGACTGATCAGGAGTTGGAAGTATCTTACTGACCGGTCAGTTACTAGAGAGGTGCAATTGAGCGACGCTACCGACGCTGCCACTACCGCCCCGCCCCGCTGGCAACGCCGCCCCGAGGCCCGCCCCGAAGAGATTCTCGACGCCGCTCTCGAAGTGTTCGGCGAGCACGGCTTTGCCCAGGCCAAGCTCGACGACGTCGCTCGGGTGGCCGGCGTCAGCAAGGGCACCCTGTACTTGTACTTCGATTCCAAGGAAACGCTGTTCCGCGAAATGGTGCAAGCAAAATCCGTCGCCGCGGTGCGCGAAAGCGAGGCGTTCGTCGAAGCGTTCCAAGGCTCGAACCGAGATCTGCTCGTCGAGCTGATGAAGCGCAAGTACGCGCTCATGCGCAACCAGCAGATCAGCCGGATCAGCAAGTTGGTGCAGTCCGAGTCGCAGCGCTTTCCGGAGTTGGCCGAGTTCTATCTCCAGGCCGTCGTGCTTCCGGCGCGCCGTCTGGTCGAGCGCGTGCTCGCGCGCGGCATCGCCTCCGGGGAATTCCGGCCGACGACTCATGGCTTCGCCACGCGCGGCCTGCCGATGCTGCTCGTCCAAGCCACCCAGACGCAGTGCTTCTTCCAGCAGTTCGATCCGGAAGCGTTGACCGACGAGCAGACGCTCGAAGGCTTGATCGATTTCGCCCTGAACGGCGTGGTCGCACGCCCCGAGCCTCAACGCTAGGCCGTGATGCGCATGCGCTTCGCTCTTGGCCTGCTCCTGCTGGTCGCCGCCCCGCTGAGCGCGCAGCAGCCGGCGGCCGTCTCGGCATCCGCCTCCCCGGGCCCGCTCACGCTGCTCGACGCAATTCGGATGGGCCGGAGCCGGGGCGTCGCGTCCACGCTGGCGCAGCTCAACGCGCGCGTGGCCAACGGGCGGGTGGGCGAGCGGAAGGCCGACGTGCTACCCACGGTGGCCGGCTCCGCTGACTATTCCCGGCAGACCGAGAACCTCACCGAGTTCGGGATCACGTTTCCCGGCTTTCCCGAGGTCACCGATCCGTTCTCGCTGTGGCGCTTTCGGGTCGGCGTCTCTCAGACGCTCTTCGATGCCGCCGCGTTCGGCCGGCTGCGGGCCGCCCGCGACAGCGCGGCCGCGGCCGGCCTCGATGCCCGGGCGGTCGGCGAGCTGGCGGGCGCCACGGCCGGGCTGGCGTATCTGCGCACGCTGAGCGCTCGTGAGACGGTGAAAGCCCGCGAGGCGGATAGCGTCGTCGCCGCGACGTTGCTCGACCAGGCGCGGCAGCTGGTGACCGCCGGCGTGAGTCCGGCGATCGACGCGACGCGTAGTGAGGTGAGCTTCGGAGCGGTTCGCACCGAGCTCGAGCTGGCCCGGAACGCGGTGGACCGTACGCGGCTCGATCTGCTTCGAGCGCTCGACCTCCCCCCTGGCGCTCCGCTGGATCTGGCCGATTCCCTCGGCCTCGGCGCCGTCGATTTGCCGCTCGACCCCGATGAGGCGGGACGCTTCGCTCGCGAGCGGCGGGCCGAGCTGGCGGCCGAGCGAAACCGCACGGAAGCGATCCGCCGCACCCTCCACGCCATCAAGGCCGAGAATCTGCCGAGCCTTGGCCTGAGTGGGTACTACCAGCGGTCGGGAACCTCGATGGACGACCTCTCCGGTACGTACCAGCTCCAAGTCGGGTTGAATGTCCCGATCCTCGACGGTTTCCGCCGTCAGGTCCGTGCGGGCGAGCAACAAGCCCGCCTGGATGCCCAGGTCGTGCGGGAGCGGGATCTCGGCAATCAGGTCGAAACCGAGGCGCGTCAGGCGGTGCTCGACGTCGCCTCGGCCCGCGAGCAGGTGGCGATCGCGGGTGACCGGCTTCGCTTGGCGGAGCAGGAGTTGGCGCAGGCGGACGAGCGATTCCGCGCGGGGGTTGCCGGCAGCGTCGAGACGACCAACGCCCAGAGCGCCGTGATCGCCGCCCGCGATGCATTGATCCAGGCCCGAGTGAACTACGGCACAGCCCGTGTGAGCGCGTACCGCGCGCTGGGCATCATCGATCAACTGCAATAATCCGGACAGGAAACGAGACGCACCAATGGCAACCGACGTCGCGATGGATATCCCCGCTACCCACGCCGCCCCCGAGCCGGCCGTGCGCCGGAAGCGTCTTCCGCTGATCATCGCCGGCGTCGTGGTCCTCGTCGTGGCGGCGTGGGCTGGCCGCAAGTACGTGTACAGCCTGAGCCATGTCAGCACGGACGACGCCCAGCTGGACGGTCATATCACCGTGATCGCGCCCAAGGTCCAGGCGTTCGTCGCCCGGGTGCTGGTGGACGACAACCGGCATGTGAAGGCGGGCGATACGCTGATTGTGCTGGACGATCGCGATCTCAGCGTTCGCCTCCAGCAAGCGGAGGCCGACCTGGCGAACGCCCGCGCGGCCGGCGGCGGCGGCAGCGCGGGCGGCGCTGGGCAGGCGGGAGCCCAGCTGTCTTGGAGCCGCGCGCAGCGGGCGAGCGCGCAGGCCACCGTGGTCTCCGCGCAGGCCAACTTGAAGAAGGCGACCGCGGACCTCGAGCGCATTCGCGGGCTCGCCGCGAGCCGCATCGTGCCGGCGCAGCAATTGGATGCGGCGCAGGCCGCCTACGACGCCGCGGCGGCCGAGCTGCAATCCGCCCGCAAGCAAGCCGCCGCCGCCGGCGATCAGGTCTCCGCTTACGGTGCCGCCTTGTCCGGCGCCGGCGCGCGCCTCGCCGCGGCGCAGGCGGCGGCGGACAACGCCCGCCTCCAAGCGAGCTACGCCTACATCCTCGCGCCGACCGACGGCATCGTCGCCAAGCGCAGCGCCGAGGTGGGCGCGCTGGTGCAGCCCGGTCAGACGCTCATGTCGATCGTCCCCGATCACGACGTCTGGGTCACGGCCAATCTCAAGGAGACCCAGCTGGAGCACGTACGAGTCGGCGACAAGGCGACGTTCACCGTCGACGCCTATCCGACGCACACGTTCTTCGGTCACGTGGAGAGCCTGAGCCCGGCCACCGGCGCGCGCTTCTCGCTCCTGCCGCCCGACAACGCGACCGGCAACTTCACCAAGGTCGTCCAAAGGGTACCGGTCCGTATCGCCGTGGACAGCCCACCCGATCCGGCGATGCCGTTGCGGCCGGGTATGTCCGCCGTCGTCGATATCGCGACGAAATAGCTCGGATCCATGGCGACCATGTCGCTGCCGGCGCGGACCGGCGGCCTGCAACGGGCGGACGTTTACCGCTACCGCTACCTCATCGCGTTCGCGGTGGCGTTGGCGAGCGTGCTCGAGCTGGTGGATACGAGCATCGTGAACGTGGCGATTCCCCACATGATGGGCGAGCTGGGGGCCACGCTCGACGAAATCGCGTGGGTGTCCACGGGCTACATCGTGGCCAACGTCATCATCCTGCCACTGACCAGCTGGTTGTCGGCCCGGTTTGGGCGCCGGAACTATTACACCGGGTCGATCATCGTCTTCACGATCGCGTCGTTCTTCTGCGGCAATGCGTCGTCA
>DATHMJ010000168.1:0-2606 GCA_035487215.1 Gemmatimonadales bacterium | reverse complement strand
AGGAAACGGTTCCGACGATGACCGGCGCCCGGACGATGGCGCTGGATCCCGTGACCCACAGGTTGTACCTGGTCGGCGCAAACTTCGGCCCCCTGCCGGATTCCGCCTCCGGGACCGGCCGCCGCCGGCCACCGATCCTCCCCAACTCTTTCACGCTCCTCGTGGTCGGACGGTAGCCTTCAGCCAACCCTCTCGAGCCCGCCGGAGTCTGGCGCCGGTGAGAGCCGCCGCGTTGGCTGCGCTGCTCGTGCTTGCGGCTGCGCCCGTTCGGGGGCAGACCCCGGGCGATTCGATCTCTCTCCCAGCGGACAGCCTCGATCCGGAAAGCCCCGATCAATTCGTCACGGCGACGGCCGGGGCCCGCTACGGTGCGGGCTGGCTGCATCGGATGCTGTTCGGCGCGGACCACCGAGCGCTTTGGACCACTCCCATCGAGGTCAAGGTGCTCGACCTCCGCACCTACGCCGGCGGACTCCGCCCCGTCCGGCGTGGCGGACATTCGGAGACCGCATCACTGCACCTGGAGGCGAGCGACGGTCGGAAGTTCGACTTCCGGTCGGTGGACAAAGATCCGTCGCAAGTCCTCCGACCCGAGCTGCGCGGGACGGTGCTGGGCTGGATCGCCCGGGACCAGGTGAGCGCGGAGTATCCGACGGGCGCGCTCGTCGCGGCGCCGCTGCTCGAAGCGGCCGGCGTGGCGAACGCGCCGCCCACCCTCTTCGTGATGCCCGACGACTCTGCCCTGGGCGAGTTCCGGCAGCAATTCGCCGGGATGCTCGGCTTGCTGGAAGAGCGGCCCAGCGAGGCGTCGGGAGAGGATCCGAGCGATGCGTCGCAAGAGCATCCCGGCCTGGCCGGCGTGCGCAAGGTCGCCGATACCGACGAGCTCTTCGAGCGCCTGGACCGAGACCCCGAGCATCGAGTCGACACCCGCGCGTATCTCGCGGCCCGCCTGATGGACGACTTCCTCGGCGACTGGGACCGGCACGAAGGCCAGTGGAGATGGATCAAGCCGGAGAAGGGGAGAACCACACCCTGGGAACCGATCCCCTACGATCGCGATCAGGCGTTCTCCCACTACGGCGGGTTCCTGGCCGGCCTCGGGCGGCTGGAGGAGCCCGATGCCGTGTTCGTCAAGTTCGGCGACCGTTACCCTAGCCCGGTCACGCTCAACCGCACCGGGCGGCCCCTGGACCTGCGACTGCTGGACGACCTGGACTGGCCGACCTGGGACTCGATCGCCCACGCGCTGCAGGCACGGCTCACGGACTCGGTGATCGATGCGGCGGTTCGGCGGCTGCCGCCCGCGTACTATGCGCAGGATGGTCCGCGTCTCGCCGGCGCGCTCGAGGCACGCCGGGATCGGCTGCCCGACGCGGCGCGCCGGTTCTACCAGATGCTCGCGTTCGCCGCCGAGGTGCATGCGACCGACGCAGATGAGACGGTCACGGCGACGCGCGGCCCGGGCGGGACGCTCGATCTGACCATCCGGGCGCGGGAAGGGGACGCCGGCGACGTGGAGTATTTCCATCGCCGGTTCGATCCCCACGACACGAAAGAGGTTCGGCTTCTGCTTCGCGCGGGAGACGACACCGTGCGCGTCGTGGGAGCGGGCGGCGGTCCGACGTTGCGGGTGATCGGTGGGGCGGGGGACAAGGTCGTGCTGGACGATGCCGAGGGTGGCCGGACTCGGGTGTACACCGATTCCTCCCTGGTGACGGTCGGCGGCTCGCACCCCCCGTCCGTCACGCGCCGGCCGTACGCGCCGCCCGACTCGACCAGCCCGATCCGCGCAGCGCCGCGGGACTTCGGTCACGCGTGGACTTTCAGGCCCCAGGGCGGCGCTGGGTCCGACATCGGGGTGTTCCTCGGCGCCCAGACCACGCTCTTCGACTATGGCTTCCGCCGGAACCCGTACGCCTTGCGGCTGGACATGCGTGGCGGGTATTCGACTGGGTTCAGCGCCTTTGTCGGGGAGATCCTCGCCGACCTGTGGCGGGAGAATTCGAGAACCCACTTTCTGTTCCAGGCCCGCGGCTCCGGGATCGACGTGCTCCGGTTCTACGGATTTGGCAACGAAACGGCCGACACGGGCGCGACCACGTTCTACCGGGCTTATGTGCACCAGTACCTGCTGTCGGCAGCGATCGGCATGTCCGTGGGACGGCATCTGACGCTCAGAGCCGGGCCGGTGCTCAAGTATTCCACAACCGATCTCACCCGACCGACGCTCATCAGTCAGCTGCAACCCTATGGCTCCGGGGGCATCGCCTGGGCGGGCGTCCAGGGGACAATCGCGTTCGACTCGCGCGACCTCGTCGCAGCGCCTACGCGAGGGGCACACGTGAGTCTGGGCGGCAGCTGGTATCCGGATGACCTTGGCCTGACGTCCAGCTTCGGCGAGGTGCACGGGGAGGCGTCCACCTACCTGACGGCGCGGCTGCCATTGGAGTCGACCCTCGCACTACGAGTCGGAGGCAAGAAGGTCTGGGGCCTTCACCCCTTTCAGGAGGGGGCGTTCCTCGGCGGCAGCACGACGGTGCGCGGTCTCTACCGGGATCGGTTCTTGGGCGATGCCTCGGCTTACGCCAACGCCGAGCTGCGGG
>DATHMJ010000167.1:0-2204 GCA_035487215.1 Gemmatimonadales bacterium | reverse complement strand
GTGCTCGAGCTGTCGAGCTTCCAGCTGGAGTCCGTGGATTGGCCGCGCGTGCACGTGGGCGTGATCCTCAACATCACCCCAGACCACCTCGACCGTCACGGCACCTTCGAGCGGTACGTCGACATCAAGGCGCGCGTCATCGAGTTCGCCGGCCGCGACGATTTCGCGGTTCTCAACGGCCGCGACAAAACGGTCCGCGGCCTGGCTTCCCGCACGCAGGCCAAGGTCGTCTGGTTTGACGAGCACCAGCCCATCCCACCGATGCCGCTGCCAGGCCGGCACAACATGGAGAACGCGCTGGCCGCGGCGGCGGTCGGAAGGATCGCCGGGCTCTCCGACGAGGCGATCAACACAGCCATTCGCTCGTTCAAAGGCGTCGAGCACCGCCTCGAGCTCGTGGGCGAGTGGGCGGGCGTGCGCTGGTACAACGATTCGAAGGCCACCAACCCCGACGCGGGCCGCGTCGCGCTGAGCGCGTTTCCCGGCGCGCCCGTGGTGCTGATCGCGGGTGGCTACGGCAGCGGCTTCGAGCTGAAAGAGTGGGTGGCCGACGTGCTGGCCAACACCGAAGCGGTGGTGCTCATCGGCGCCTCCGCGGACCTGCTGCAAGACGCCTTGCGCGGGCATCCGAAGATCGTCCGGGCGGACACGCTCGAGGATGCGGTGTCGAAGGCGGCAGGCCTGTCGCGCCTCGGCGGCGTGGTTCTCCTCAGCCCGGCCTACAAGAGCTTCGACATGTTCAAGGACTACGAGGACCGGGGCGACCAGTTCAAGGCCCTGGTCCGCAAGCGGTTCGCGGCATGAGCTCCACCGCCCGGACCAGACCCCAGCCCGACCGGCTGCTTCTGTTCACGACTGTCCTCCTGTGCGGGGCGGGCCTCGTGATGGTCACGAGCGCGAGCGTGGCCTTCGCCTACACGCAGCACCAGTCGGCTTTCTATTACGCCGAGCGCCAGGCCGTCTGGATGGTGATCGGGTTTGTGGCGCTGTTCGTGCTGAGCCGGATCGACTATCACCGGCTGCGGCCGCTCGCGCCGGCGGGAGCGGCGGTGGCGGGGCTGCTGATGATCCTGGTGCTGGTTCCGCACCTCGGCGTGACCGTGAACGGCGCCCGCCGGTGGTTCGATGCCGGACCGCTTGGAACATTCCAGCCCTCCGAGCTCGGCAAGCTGGCGTTCGCTGTTTTCATCGCGCACTGGATCGACCGGCACGCGCAGCAGATCGGAGATTTTCAGAAAACCTTCGTCCCGTTTGCCGCGATGCTCGCCGGGGTGCTCGTACTCCTGATGCTGGAGCGCGACCTGGGCACGTCGATGGTGATGGTGGGGATCTTCGTCAGCGCGTACTGGGCGTGCGGCGGGAGGATCCGCCACATGGTCCTGCTCGTCGCCGCGCTCGGCCTCGGATTCGTCGCGTTGACGATGTTCGAGTCCTACCGGATGGCGAGATTGACGGCCTTCTTGAACCCGTTCGCGGATCCGCTCGGCGCCGGCTTCCAGGCGACCCAGTCGATCTACGGACTCGCTTCTGGAGGATGGTTCGGAGTCGGCATCGGCCACTCGATCGAGAAGTACGGGTGGCTGCCTGAAGCCCACACGGACTTCATCTTCGCGATCGTGGGCGAGGAGACGGGCCTCGTCGGCACCACGCTGGTGATGCTCGGGTTCCTGTTTTTCGGGCTGCGGGGCTACCGGGCGGCGCTGCGCGCGCCGGACCGTTTCGGCGTCGGCCTGGCGGCCGCGATCACGACGTGGATCTGTTTCGAAGCGTTATTGAACATGGCGACGGTGACCAACACCCTGCCCATCACGGGCGTGCCGCTGCCGTTTTTCAGCTATGGCGGAACGGCTGTGGCGACGACGCTGGCCGCGGTCGGCGTGCTGCTCAGCATCGCCCGAAGTGGCACAGGATCTTCTCTCGGGAGGACAGATGAGGCTTTTGATCGCTGGCGGCGGGACCGGAGGGCACCTGTATCCGGCGCTCGCGGTCGCCCGAGCGTTTCGCGCCGAGGAGCCTGACGGCGCGGTGCTCCTCGTCGGACGCAGCGGCGGCCCGGAAGAGCGGCTCGTGCCCGCGGCGGGCTTCGAGCTTGCGACGGTGAGCATCCGCGGGCTCGACCGTGACGCGGCCTGGAAGAACCTCGCCCTGCCCTACCTGGTCCCGGCAGCCCTTCGGGCCGGCCTCCGCATCGTCGATCGATTCCG
>DATHMJ010000166.1:0-2725 GCA_035487215.1 Gemmatimonadales bacterium | reverse complement strand
CTCACCGGCCAGGATTTCGGCGTCGGCCCGGATAGCTGCCATCGCGTCCGATGCGCCTGGAAGGTGTTGGGCCACGACATCGTGCCGGGCGACCAGCTCGCCCAAGCGGTCGCGGAAACCCGAGCCCCCCATTTCGGCCTGCCGCACGAGGCCGAGGAGAGCATCGGTCACACCCGCGAGCGCGGATACGACTACCAGCGGGCGCTCGGACACGCGGCCACCAATGATCCCGATGAGGCGTTGGATCGCTTGGGCGTCCTGGACCGATGTCCCGCCGAACTTGCAGACGATCACGCGAGCCGCCCTTCCGCCACCAGCAGCTCGGCGATCTGTACCGCCGCGCCGGCCGCGCCGCGGATCGTGTTGTGGCTGAGGAGGACGAATCGGACATCCAGAAGCGGGCAGGGGCGAACCCGACCGACGGTCACGGTCATGCCGCGTCCGCGCTCGAGATCGAGCCGCGGCTGTGGCCGGTCAGGCCGTAGGTCGACCTCCACCGGAGCCGCGGGCGATGACGGGAGGCCGCGGACGATCTCCGGTCCGCGGAACTCGCGGAGCGCGCCGATCACCTCTTCCGCCGTCACCCTGCGGCCCAGGCCCGCGGAGACCACCTCGACGTGGCCCTCCACCGTGGCCACCCGGTTACACTGCGCGCTCACCGTGAAGGGGGCGGCTTCGACCGTCCCGTTCTTGAGCGCGCCCAGGATCTTGCGGCTTTCCCGCTCCATCTTCTCCTCTTCGCCGCCGATGAATGGGACCACGTTGCCCAGGATGTCGAGTGACGGGACGCCGGGATACCCGGCCCCGGAGACGGACTGCATGGTGGTGACGAAGACCTTCTCGAGGCCAAACGCGCGTTGGAGCGGGGCAAGGGCGAGGACGAGTCCCGCGGTGGAACAGTTCGGGTTGGCCAGAATGGCGCCCGGCCATCCTCGAACGGTCCGTTGCCGCTCCACCAGCTCGACGTGACCGGCGTTGATCTCGGGGATCATCAGCGGTACGTCGGCGTCCATCCGATGCGCCCGGGTGTTGGTCACCACCCACAGGCCGCACTTCGCGAAGGCTTGCTCGATGGGCTGCGCCACATCGGCGTCCAGGGCGGAGAACGCGATGCGGCCGGCGAGCGGCGGGGTGGCGCGGGAGATGGTCATCCCCGCGACCCGCTCGGGCAGCGCCGCGGCTTCGCGCCAGCGGACGACCTCGCCGTAGGGCCGCCCGGCGCTCTGATCCGAGGCCGCGAGCGCGCTGATCTCGAACCAGGGGTGGTCGGCCAGAAGCCGCACGAATTTCTGCCCGACCGTGCCGGTGGCACCCAGCACGGCGACGGGGACTTTGGCCTTCATGTCGTCTCCTCCGCGAGCAGGTCCGTCGCCAGCTTCATGTAGAGCTCGACACCGCGAAGCAAGTCAACCTTGCGGATCCGCTCATCGTCCGTGTGCGCGACGCGGATCGAGCCGGGTCCGAGCTGATAGCCGCGTCCCCAGGCGCCAAAGAAGGGCAGGTCGCTCGCGTAGGCCACGAACGTAGTTTCCCAGCCGGGCGGCGCGGCGCTCTTGTACGACGGGAGTTCCACATCGCCGGTAATGATGACGCCGGGAGCCAGTGTGGCGTCGACGGCGTGCCGGAGCGGCGCTGTCGGCCCCACGGTTCGAAAGTGCACCTGCGCCCTGGCGCTCGGTGCGATGACGTTCGGGGCCACGCCGCCTTCGATCGTTCCGATGTTCATGGTTGAAGGCCCCAGGAGTGGATCACTCGGAAGCGGCAGGCGGCGGATGCGTTCGAGGGTATCGAGGAGGGCGGAGATGGCGGAGACGCCTTCTTCCGGATAGGCGGAGTGGGCCGCGCGACCCTCGGCAGAGAGATCGAGTCGAAGCGAACCCTTTTGCCCGATCGACAGTCGGTTCTCGGTCGGCTCGCCGTTGATGAAGAACCGGCCCTTGGGCTCGAGTGCGGCGGCCGCCAGCGCGCCATCGGAGCCGTTCTCCTCGCCGACGACGAACAGCAGCCCGATCCGTCGCTCGCCTTGCAGCGCCAGGCGCTCGGCCGCGGCCATCATTGCGGCGGCCAGTCCCTTGGCGTCGCAGGTGCCACGACCGTAGAGCCATTCGTCGTCTTCCCGGAGCGGCACGTACGGCGGCACGCAGTCGAGGTGGGTGGAGTAGACCAGCGCCGGGTGCTCCCGGTAGGCGTACAGGTTCTCCCGTCCAGCGGTCACCGTCTGACGGGTGACCTTCCACCCCGCACGGTCGAGCAGACCGGCGACGTAGTCGGTGGCCGGGGCCTCCGCGAACGTGGGCGATTCCCGCGCCACGAGGGCCCGGGTCAGCTCGATGGGATCCATGAGCAAACAACCCCGCCGGGCTCTCGCGCGGCGGGGCTTCCGGTACGGGGGTGACCCATGACCTTACGCCGGCCCGCGCGCGCTCCGATGTCCGCGCACACGCTTGAGCCCCGTCCGCCCGCCGGTGGCGGTGCGAGCCGGGGTCCGGCGCATGGTCATCGGACAGCTCGAGTTCGGAGTCGCGCTAGGCATACGGTCGCGTAAGCTAGGACCCTCGCATGACCCGGGCAAGAGGTGTGCTATCCAGCCGCCCGCACCGCGCGCTCCGCCTCGCGCGCGGCGCGCTCGCCTTCGGGAACGTCCACCAACGTCAGCAGCAAGGCCCCGACCGCGAAGAACGCAATCACCGAAAGGATCGCCACTCGGCTCGATCCGGTAAGGGCG
>DATHMJ010000165.1:0-2743 GCA_035487215.1 Gemmatimonadales bacterium | reverse complement strand
CTCCATTTGCGAGAAGCCGGGAGCGTGCGACGGATCGAAGGGATCGTTGCGGTAGACCATCCCAGGCATCACCACCCGGATCGGCGGCGCAGAGGCCTGCATCACCCGGATCTGCACCGGCGACGTGTGCGTGCGCAGGAGCAGGCGTCCGCCCTTGGGGGCCTCGTTTACCGCGGGGGCATCGAGGTAGATCGTGTCGTGCAGGTCCATCGCCGGATGGTCGGCCGGGAAGTTGAGCGCCCCGAAGTTGAGCCAGTCGGTCTCGACCTCCGGACCCACCGCGACGGTGAAGCCCAGCTCGCGAAAAATGTCGAGCAGCTCATCGATCACCCGGGTGACCGGGTGATCCGCACCCACCCAACGGCGGCGGGGCGGCATGGTAAGGTCAGCGGTTGGCTCAGGGGAGCCCTGAGCCGTGAGCTCGGCTCGGCGGGCCTCGATGAGGGCCTCGGCCTCGGCTCTCAGCCGATTGGCTGCCGCGCCGAACGCCTTCCGATGCTCGATGGGGAGATTCGGGAGGCGCTTGAGCAACTCGGTGATCGCTCCGCTCTTTCGACCCAACAGCGCGATGTGCTCCGCCTCGAGCTGGGCGGCATCCAGGTGCGCGATGCGTTCCAGCCGAGGGAGCAGCTCGTCGAGGTCGGGGAAGCCGGTTGTCTCAAGCGCCATAGCGCGAGGGTGTGTGAGCCGTGAGCGTGCGCGTTGCCGTGTACGAGCGTGGGGCCCTATGCGAGCGTGGGGCCGTCCGCGGCGAGCGGGCGGCCCCACGGGCGGAGGCTCGCATCGGGAGCAGGTCCAAGGGATGGTCCCTTACGACTGCCCCTTCGCCACCTCCGCGATGCGCGAAAAGGCGTCGGCATCGCGCACCGCGAGATCGGCGAGCACCTTCCGGTTGATCTCGACGCCCGCCTTCTTGAGGCCCGCCATCAGCCGGCTGTAGCTGAGCCCGTGGAGTCGCGCCGCGGCGTTGATCCGCGTGATCCAGAGCGCGCGGAATTCCGCCTTTTTCTTGCGCCGGTCGCGGTAGGCGTACCGCATGCCCCGCTCGACGGTTTCCTTCGCCGCCTTGTACAGCTTGCTCCGGCCGCCGCGCGCGCCCTTCGCGGCATGCATGATCTTCTTCTTCCGGGCGTGGTGCGCGACGCCGCTCTTCACGCGAGGCATAGAGACCTCAGGCCAGGAGGAGCCGGTTGACGCGCGGGAAGTCGGCGGAGCTCACGAGATCCGCCTTCTTGAGCCGGTTTTTCCGCTTGCGCGTCTTCTTGGTCAGGATGTGCGTGTGGTTCGCATGGAACCGCTTGAGCTTCCCCGAACCGGTCCGCAGGAAGCGCTTGGTGGCCGCACGTTTGGTCTTTTGCTTCGGCATAATGCTCCCGTCTACTTGGGTGCGATCACCATCGTCATGTTGCGGCCCTCGAGCTTGGCTTCCGCTTCGATCTTGCCGATGTCCGCCAGCGCCGCCGCTACCCGATCGAGCACGGCCTTGCCCAGCTCCAAGTGGGCGATCTGCCGTCCCCGGTACATCATCGTCACTTTGACCTTGTTGCCGTCGCCCAGGAACTCGCGTGCATGGCGTGTCTTGAAATCGAAGTCGTGGTCGTCGATCCCCGGGCGGTACTTCACTTCCTTCAGCTGAATGATGTGCTGCTTCTTCTTGGCCGCCCGCGCCGCCTTCGCTTCCTCGAACTTGAACTTCCCGTAGTCCATGATCTTGACCACGGGGGGGCGCGCCGTGGGCGCCACTTCCACGAGGTCCAGCCCGCGATCCTGCGCCGCCGCCAGCGCTTCGTCCACTGGCATAACTCCCAACTGCTCGCCACCGGGCCCGATGACCCGCACGGGACTGATGCGGATTTGCCGGTTGACGCGGACTCGCTTTTCGCGCTCGTTCGTGGACAGTGGCCGAACCTCCGTAGGTCGAAGAAAAAAGGGGACATCCCGAGCTCCGGATGTCCCCAGCAGCACCCGCCCGCCTCGATGGCGGCCCGCGGGTGCAACGCCTGGACCCGGTCACACCGCGCGAGAAATCCGCGGGCTCAGGGTGGGGGAACTCCAATCCCCGCTTGCAAGTGGCAGAAGTGTACCCGCCAGCCTACGCCGTGTCAACGCGGAGCCTAGCTGTAGCGGAAGTGGGCCTTGAGATCGTTGAGCGGCCGCTCCAGAAACCGCCACGAGATCGAGGCCAGGACGATCGTGATGACGCTGACGTATACCACGAGACCCAGGCCGCGCGGCGGCATGCGCAGCCAGACGTTCGTGGCCTGTTGCGCCCGCCAGACCCCGGCTCCCACGAAGTTGTGGTACAGGTACATCCCATAGCTGATCGTGCCCAGGTAGACGATCGGGCGCCATTCCAGGACGAGTTTGGTCAGCCCACCGAACCCGGTCGCCGCGCCGTGCACCAGCCACACGAACACCAGTGACGTCGCGAGCGGCCCGAGCGCGATGCCGAGCGCGGCGGGAACGTGCCGCGACACCACCCAGAGCACGGCGCCGCCGACCAGGGCAATCCATCCGCCATATCGTCGTAGCGCGAGCCCTCCGCGATCCCACACCAGTGCCAGTCCCGCCCCCAGGGCGAGCGGATCGAGGTTCGACGGCATCGGCACCAGCGTGGTCACGACGTTGCCGGTCGATTGGAACAGGAAATACCGCGTGAGCGGTCCGACCAACACCGCGCCCGCCAGACCCCGGCTCCCACGAAGTTGTGGTACAGGTACATCCCATAGCTGATCGTGCCCAG
>DATHMJ010000164.1:0-3104 GCA_035487215.1 Gemmatimonadales bacterium | reverse complement strand
TGGCGTTTCATCCCGACACGTGAGCCCGGTGTAGACGTAGTCCCCCAGGCGCTCGTCGGCGTGATAGCAGGCCCAAGCCGGCGTGATCTCGTCGGTCGAGATGTCATGCCGCAGGGGCAGCTCCGCCGACCAATCGAGATTCTCCCCGTTCAGCTGGCGTCGCACGAGGGCGGGCTCGTCGGTGAGGAACAGAATGCGGCCGGGGAAGTGGACCATGGTCATGGCATCAGGAAGTTGGAGTGGAGCGCCGCCCCTCGCTACCATTCCCCCCGTGCCGAAACCGCCTTGGTCCGCCGTTGTCCTTGTCTTCGTGCCCTTTGCGGTCTTCGTGCTCAACGCGCCGGCCACGGCGCAGTCCTCTTGGCGCTTGGAGCGTCCCGTCGAGGCCCGCGTGACCGGCAGGTTCGCCGACCCGCGGTTGGATGAAAGCTCCGGCGTCGCGGCAAGCCGCCGCTCACCGGGGATTCTTTGGACCCACAACGACTCGGGTGACGGACCCTACCTCTACGCAACGGATACGACCGGCGCGGCGCGCGGCACCTTTGCCGTCACGGGTGCGCGGAACGTGGATTGGGAAGACATCGCGCTCGGTCCCTGCGGCGATGGCAGTTGCGTCTACCTCGCCGATACCGGTGACAATCGGGAGCGACGTCCCTTCGTCACGCTGTACCGGATTCCTGAGCCGGACCTTCCGGCCCACCATCCGCTTCGCACGCGGGCAACCGCGGCCGCCGAGGCCATCACGGTGCGCTACCCCGATGCCCCGCGCGATGTCGAGGCGATGTGGGTGGCGGCCAACCAGGATGTTCATCTGGTGACGAAGAGCGCGACTCCGGTTCGCCACTATCGCGTCCCTGGGTCCGCCTGGGCATCGCGCGCACGCGCGACTGCGGAGCTGCTCGAGCAGTTACCCATCCGGGTTCGCGCGAGACCGGAACGAGTAACCGGCGCCGCGGTTTCGCCCGACGGAAAAACGGTAGCGGTCCGCACCTATGCGGCCGTCTATTTCTTCCGCGCCAATGACAGCGGGCGGCTCGAGCTCCCCGCCGAGCCGGTTGCCTGCGACGTTCGCAATCTCGGCGTGCAAGGCGAGGGAGTCAGTTGGCTCGACGATTCCCGATTGGTCCTCACCAGCGAGCGGGGCAATCGGCCCGTCGGCACAGTCGCCGTCGCGCGTTGCGCGCTCCCCCAACCCGTGGCCGGTCGGTGACGCGGCGGACGCTCCTCCCTTGCCGCCTCCTGATCAGCTCGGCCCTCGTCGGCGCGGCCCTCGGCGGCGCGCCCGGGCTCGTGCGCGGTCAGGCGCCGGCGTTCCCTCGCGTGAGTCCCAAGGCCATTCAGTCGTACATCCGCTTCCTCGCCGACGATGCCCTGGAAGGTCGAGGGGTCGGGACCCGAGGGGGTTGGGTCGCTGCAGAATTCATCGCGGCGCAGTTCCGGCGCATGGGACTCGAGCCCGCCGGCGACAGCGGCACCTACTTCCAAGCCGTCGAGCTACTCGGCCGCACCCCGGCTCCTACGCTGTCGGTCAGTGGCGCCGCACTCCGGTACCCGGACGACTACGTGGTGGCCCCCGTCTCCGACGACACCCTCACTCGCGTGGCGGGCGACTTGGTGTTTGCCGGATACGGAATCGTGTCGGCGGCTAAGCAGTGGGACGACTACAAGGACGCGGACGTACGCGGCAAGATCGTCGTCGTCCTCCCCGGCGATCCGGACTCGACGCTGTTCGACCGGCTGACCGGCCGGCCCTGGAACGCGGTTCGGGAGAAGGCGGACCTTGCGGCCCGGCGAGGGGCCGTAGCCGTCCTGGTGGTGCAGTCGGAGCATCGAGGCGGTCCCCCGTGGGAGGCGGTGCTGGCGTTGACGCACGAGCGGATTTCGCTTGCCGCACCGGCCCCGTCCGTCTCGTTCTGGGGTTGGCTCTCCGACAGCTCGGCCACAGCCATCTTCGCCCGGGGCGGGAACGATCTCGCCCGACTGAGGGCGGCGGCGGCAAGCCGGGACTTTCGACCGGTGTCCCTCGGCCTTCGACTCGACGCGGAGGTCCACACGCAGGTGCGGCGGATTCCGACCGCGAACGTCGTCGCCCGGCTGCCGGGGCACGGACCACGGGCCGCCGAAGCGATCGTGGTCGGCGCACACTACGACCACCTGGGCATCGGTGAGCCGGTCAACGGGGACTCGATCTACAACGGCGCCTTCGACAACGCGTCGGGCGTGGCGGCGATGCTGGCGGCTGCGGAGGCCGTGGCCGAGAGCGGCGTGCACCCGGCCAGGACGATGATTTTCACTGCCTTCACGGCGGAGGAGCTTGGGCTTCAAGGATCGGAGTGGCTCGTGCGACATCCGCCCTTGGGGCTCCGGCTGGTGGGCGCCTTCGCGATGGATGTCCTCAACCTGTACGGCAAGACGCGGGACATCGGGACCGTCGGGGTGAAGCAATCCTCCCTCGGCGACCTGGTCCGTAAGGCCTCCAGAACCGAAGGCATGGTCATCAACGAAGATCCGGACGATCTGCACCGGGGCCGGTTCTTCCGCTCGGACAACTACGCCTTCGCTCGAGAAAACATTCCCGCGCTGAGGATCGTGAATGGTGTGACCTTCGTGGGACGTCCTCCCGAGTGGGGTCGCGAGCAACGGGAGAAGTTCTGGAACGAGCGATATCACAAGCCCAACGACGAGCTGGAGTCCTGGATGAGCATGGACGGGATCGTACAGCAGACCCGAGTGCTCGCGCGCGCCGCGCTGGCCGCGGCGCAGGCGACGTCCGCTCCAAGCTGGGTTCCGACCTCCGACTTCTATTCCGTCAACCACACTTCCCGCTGATGCGACCTCTCCGGCTCTTGCTCGTCGGCACATTGGTGGCTGCGGGTCCCCTCGGCGCCCAGCGACCCGGAGACGGCGTCGCGCGCGCCGTCCGGGGCGACGTGGTCCGGGCACATATGGAGTTCCTGGCGTCGGACGTGCTCGAAGGTCGCGGGACCGGCACGCGCGGCGGCGAGATCGCCGCGAAGTACATCGCCGCCCAGTTCGAGCGGCTGGGGCTCGAGCCGGCCGGCGACAGCGGCAGCTGGCTCCAGCGCGTACCACTCACCGGGCGC
>DATHMJ010000163.1:0-2142 GCA_035487215.1 Gemmatimonadales bacterium | reverse complement strand
TGGTTCGTTCTTTGCTATCGTGAAGCCCTCTGCGGAGTCGCCGCCCGATCATGCACCAAAGCCACGCCCCCCTTACGCACAACATCGCCCCATGACTGGCTCTTGGCGGATGGCCTTCACGACGGCCTGAGGAGGCTCGATCGGACCCTTCGCAGAGTGTCCGTGCTCAACGACTGTACCGGGGCTGACGCCCCCCGCAATGGAGGGCGTGCGAATCGCCGCTCAAATTGGGGAGGTTTGTTTACACACCGGCAGTTCCACGCGGCTCGTCGGAGCCTTCGGGGCGATCGCGCCTGACGCGGGCGCGTATCCAAATTCGCAGGGCCCCAGAACCGCGCGCACAATGCGCATCCATGAGCAAGCCGGTGTCAAGGGGGAGATGTGAGGATTTCGTGTTGGGCGCTCACTAACCTCCCCCCGCGTGGGATCCACGGGGACCTGTACAATTCGCCGGTCGGCGCTTCCCGAAGGCGCATGCCGGAGGGAACGCCGACGAAGGGCATTCCCCGCGGGGTGTCGGGAGACGGGGTGATCGCGGGATCTTCCAAGCATCCATCCGGCGTGCCCGTGAACGCAGGGCCGTCAATACACCAAGTGCGGGCCGGCGCCATTCACATTTGCGGCTTTCGGACGGCCATGCGCATTGCCGGCGTCCGGCCCGTTGGTCCCGCAATCTCCCGAATCGTCAACGTTCACGCCGCCGCGCTGCCCGCAGCGGGCTCCGATTCGTTCCACGGCGTCCCATCACGGAGCATCGCGTGCATCACGCGGAGCAGGTAGTGCCCGGTGGCTACCAACGCGATCTTTCGTCGCCCGGGGTCGCCGTGCAGGACCCGTCGGAAGTACGCCTTCACGGTCGGCGAGCGCCGCGCGGCGTGCCAGGCCGCCTCGGTGATCAGCAGCCGCACCGTGGACGGGCCCTCGCGGCTGATGTGCCCAAGGCGGTTGACCGCGCCGCTGGCGTCCTGGGTCGGGACGACGCCGAAGTACCGCCCGACGGCACGGTTGTGCGGGAAGCGTCTCGGGTCATCGATGTACGCGACCACGGCGCTGGCCGTGCACGCGCCCACACCCGGGATGGTCATCAGCAGCGCCACGCCCGGGTGCGACGCGCCGATCCTGCCCAGATGCGACTCGATGGTCCGAAGCCGCTCCGTCCCGTGGGCCAGCGCCTCGAGTGTGAGATCACGCCGAAGGCGGTCGGCGTCGGTCGTCAGCTCGACCGACCGGAGCCACGCCAGCCCGCGGCCGCTCCAGAGGCCCTTGGGCTGGGCGATCCCGTGGGCGCGCAACAGCGCCCGCAGGCTGTTCTTGCATCGGGTTCGCTCGGCCACGATCCGCTGACGGTGTTCGACCAGCGATCGCCATGAGCGGACGTCCAGCGTCGGCACATGCACGGTCGGAACCTCGTCGAGATACAGGAGCTTCGCCAGCTTCTCCGCGTCCACCCGGTCGTTCTTCCGCTTGGACCGGAAGATCAACCGCAGGTGCCCCGGGTGCGCGACCGCGACACGCCGGGCGATCGCTGAGAGCTGCTCGTAGAGGTGCCCGTACCCCAGCGACGCCTCGAAGCAGACGGCGAACGGCTCCTCGAATGCCCGAAGCCTCCCCAAGAGCTTCGACCAAGGACCGACGACCGTCTCCGTGCGCAGCCGCTCGCCACGCTCGCTCAGGATGCAGATCGACGACCGACGCTGATGAATGTCGAGTCCGACGTACCACATGGCAGGCCTCCTGTGTCGCCGCGGCAACGGGCACCGCGCCCGCCGGCCGCGAGGCTTGCTCATAGTGTCACATCTTCGCCCAGGGCGCGTTTTTCGGGTGGCCCTGGGCCCGCAGCGGGCCTATGGAAAGGCTGAAAAACTCTGATTCACGGCCGCTACGCAATCGTCCCCCGCTTTCCCGATAGAGGAGGTATGGGCAGCGGCTCCCGGTACGTCCCGACGCTGGCGGTTCTCGCGATCGGTGTGTTCGCTTCGCTCGCGCTCTACATGCGCGCGATCGAGCGCGGCGTGCGCGCGCGGGCGGGCGTCAGCGAGCAGCTCACGGCGGCGGGCAGGGTGCGGCCGCTGGCGGACGTGACGCGGGCGATCCAGGAGATGAAGCTCGTGACCGTCGAGGTGGACAGCAAGGTCACGGCCG
>DATHMJ010000162.1:0-2688 GCA_035487215.1 Gemmatimonadales bacterium | reverse complement strand
CTCACCATCAAGACGGCCAACAGAAGGATCAGGACCACGAGGCCCTGATGCTGCAGGTCCAGGTAGGCGAGCGACGCGCGGTACCACTCGGTTTGGCTGAAGGGGTAGTAGACGGCGAGCGTGCACCCCGCGGCCGGCGACGGCATGCCGGTGAACCAGCTCGAGGAGGGCTTGGTGTCGGCGAGCACGTTGTACCGTGCCAGCCGAAGCGCCGCCGCGACGACGTAGATGTAGCAGATCACCCAACCGAAGCGGCCGGTGCCGGAGAACTCGAGGAAGTACATCAGCAGCGCCGGTGCGACTCCGAAGGAGATCACGTCCACCAGCGAGTCGAGCTCCGCCCCGAACCGGCTGTTGGTCTTGGAGAGCCGAGCCACGCGCCCGTCCAACATGTCGAGGATCGCGGCGAAGACGATGAACCAGCCGGCCCAGCGGAAATTGCCGTTGAACGCCGACACGATCGACCAGAACCCGAAGAACAGGTTCCCGAGCGTGAAGGCGCTCGGCATGACCACGACCACGCGCCGCATATTGGGGCGGGGCAGATGGGGACGGCGGGGGATCAGCTCCATCGGGCCACCAGAGTGACGCCGACGCGGGCGGTGTCGCCCTCACGGACGAGGACGCGCGTGCCCCGCGGCAGGAAGAGGTCGACGCGGGAGCCGAATCGGATCATCCCGAGCCGCTCGCCCTGGTGGACCGTGGTTCCGATGGGATGGTCGGTCACGATACGCCGCGCGATCAGTCCGGCGATTTGGCGCACGAGCAG
This sequence comes from Gemmatimonadales bacterium, assembly GCA_035487215.1. Lineage (GTDB taxonomy): Bacteria > Gemmatimonadota > Gemmatimonadetes > Gemmatimonadales > GWC2-71-9 > DASQPE01. The sequence continues at coordinate 1,919 of DATHMJ010000162.1, read as the reverse complement.
CTTCCCGTGCGTCCCGGTGAGCCCCACTGACGACTGCTCGTTCTCGAGGCTCGCCTTTTCGTCCGCCGCGTTGATGAACCGACCCGCGCTGTAGTGCCGATAGGCGACACAGCCGTCCGCCGGGTAACGGTTCACATGACAGTCGAACACGTTCATGAAGATGGAGATCCGTGTGGCCCGCTCGCCGAAGAAGGCCGGTTCATCCACGTCCATCACGCTCACTATCTTGCCGTCGGCCGGCGCGATCACCAGATCGTCTCCTCTCGGTCCCGAACGCTCCGGATCGCGGAAGAACGCGACCACCCACACCGCGATCGGCAACCACAGCACCAGCCAAATCCAGCGCCCGCTCAGCGCCACCAGCGCCAGTAGCACCACGATGCCCCACGCCCCGAGGATGAACCAGCGTCCTTCGGGCGCGGTCCGGATCACGCGGTCTCCAGGTCGCGCCCCGTGAGCCGGCGGTACGCTTCGAGATACCGCCGGCTGGTGGCGTCGACCACGTCGGGAGGGAGGGGCGGGGGAGGCGCCTCGCCGTTCCAGCCGCCGGCCGCCTTCACGGAGGCAAGGTAGTCCCGGAGTGGCTGCTTGTCGAAGCTCGGTTGCGGCCCGCCGGCGCGATACCGATCCGCCGGCCAGAAGCGCGAGCTGTCGGGCGTCAGCACCTCATCGATCAGCCGAAGCGTGCCTGCGGGGTCGAAGCCGAACTCGAATTTCGTATCGGCGATGATGATCCCCTTCGTGGCCGCGTGATCCCTCCCGCCGGCGTAGATGGCGAAGCTGGCGTCCCGGAGCCGGGCCGCCGTCTCCGCGCCCAGTTTCGCGGCCACGGCGGACAAGGTGACGTTCTCGTCGTGACCGACGTCGGCTTTCGTGGCGGGGGAGAAGATCGGCTCCGGCAGCCGCTCGCTCTCCACCAGCCCCTTTGGCATCGGCTCGCCCGCGAGCGTGCCGCTCTTCTTGTACTCCGCCCAGGCGGATCCCGAGATGTAGCCCCGGATCACGCACTCGAACGGGACCGGCTCGGTCCGCCGGACCAACATCGCGCGTCCCTGCAGCATGGCGCGCTGACCAGCCAAGCGCGGGAGCTGGGCGATGATCGCGTCCGCATCGGCGGTGACGTAGTGCGACGGGATGACGTGCGCCAGGCGCTCGAACCAGAACGCGCTGAGCTGCGTGAGGACCGCGCCCTTGTGCGGGATCGCCTCCCGCATCACGACGTCGAAGGCGCTGACCCGATCGCTGGCCACCAGGAGCAGATGCTCCGCGTCGACTTCGTACACCTCGCGAACCTTGCCCTTCCGGAGAAGGGGCAGGGGGAGCGTGCTCTGCTCGAGCGTTCGGGTCATACGCGTACCTCGGCCTTCTCGGGCTCTTGAGCCAGTGGCCGCGCCCGACTGACCGTGGGCGCGAGTTGATCGGTGAGGAACTCCTCGACCTGCGCGGCTGCACGGCCGGTGTAGCGGAGCGGGTCGAGCTCCGCGCGGAGCACCGCCGCCGGCACGCCGCGAAACGCGGGATCGGCCGAGAGCCGGTCGAGCAGATCGTTGGCGGCGCCCCGGCTCACGTTTTCGGCAACGGCAAGACTGTGCTGGCGGACCACCTCGTGCAGCGTCTGCCGGTCTCCTCCCGCGCCGACACCGAGCATCAGCCAGCGCTCGGTGGCCATGAAGGGCATTTGCGCGGCGACGTGCGCGCCGACGACCGGCTCGCGCACTTCGAGACCCGCCGCGATGTTGGTCGCCAGGATCAGGATCGCATCGGTGGCGAGGAACGCTTCGGGCAACGTGAGCCGGCGATTGGCGCTGTCGTCCAGCGTGCGCTCGAGCCACTGATTGGCCGCGGTGTGACTGCCGTTGGCCTGAAGCGAGAGAACGAACCGGGCAAGCCCCGATATTCGCTCCGCTCGCATCGGATTT
>DATHMJ010000161.1:0-2534 GCA_035487215.1 Gemmatimonadales bacterium | reverse complement strand
CCGCGATGGCGAGGGACAGGAGGAGGATGAGCGCTCGGCGTTCAGCGGGCGGCATGCCCGAAGGTGGCTTCCGCCAGTCTCAGCCTCGCCATCGTTCCCCCCGGGGTCGGATCAGAAAGCGACGGAGACCGCCGACGGAACGCGGCCGAAAAGAGCTCGCTACCGCTCCTGCCGAACCAGGGCCAGGGCCACGTCTCCCACCACCTGCAGGCTCGCCGCGCTCACCTTATCGATCGTGTCGTCCGGGGTGTGCCACGAGGGGTAGTCGAAGTCCACCACATCGATCGCCTTGATGCCGACCTTCTGTAGCTCGACGTGGTCGTCGGTGAGCGTGTGCTTGGGCGAGTCGAGAAATACGTCCTGGTGACCCACCTTCTTCGCCACGCTCCAGACCAAGTTGACGATCTCGGGCGCGCCGGTGAGCGAGTTGCCCTCCTGGTAGATCTGGAGGTCGCGGTCCGCCACGAGATCGAACAGGACGGCGTACTTGGGAAGCGGCCCGGGAGGCAGATGGGCCGCGAAATAGCGGGCCCCAATCAGCACGTCGTTCGGTTGCTCATTGAAATCGCCGTAGTCCTCGCCATCGTCGAACAGGAGATCCACGCCGACGGCAGGGGGCTGCCGCTTGAGAACATCGGCGACGCCCAGCAAGACGGCGACGCCCGAGGCCCCGTCGTTCGCGCCCGGGACCGGTGCCTTGGGGTTCTTCGCGTTGGGGCCATCGGACCGGGGTCGAGTGTCCCAGTGGGCGAGGAAGAGGATCCGGGTCTGGGCGCGGGGGTTGAACCGGGCAACGAAATTCCGGAGCGGGAGCGAGTCCCCCTTCGCAGTCACATGGGTCCAGCTCTGCACGATCAGCGTGTCCGCGCGTTGCCTGAGCAGGCTGTCGAGCCACTGTGCCATGCGCTCGTGCGCCGGCGTGCGGGGAATCCGCGGGCCGAAGGCCACCTGGGTCTTCAGATACTCGAAAGCCGCCGGCCCGTCGAACTTGCGCGGCGGCGGCGCGGGCTCGCGGGCGCACCCGGCGATCGAGAGCGCGAGGACCAGCGCAACCGAGAGGGGTCTCGACATGGCAGCATTATAACCGGGCCCTGTCCGCCTCCTGCTTGGCCCAGGTCGGCCCTGCGCCCATCTTTCCGACGTGCGGCTCATCGCCCGATACCTCCTCCGCCAGCTCTTCGCCCCATTCTGTTTTTCACTCGGGGCGTTGACGAGTCTCATGTTGCTCAACCAGATCGCGCGCCGGTTCGGCTCGCTGGTGGGCAAGGGGCTGTCCTGGGGCGTCATCGCCGAGGTGTTCGTCCTGAGCCTCCCGTTCATTCTGGCGATGACCATCCCCATGGCCGTGCTCCTCGCGGTGTTGTACGCGATGAGCCATCTCGCCGCTGACAACGAGGTCACGGCCCTCCGCGCGAACGGCGTGAGTGTGCCCCAGATCCTGCGGCCGCTGCTCGCGTGGGGCGTGCTCATGTCGGCCCTCACCTTCCTGTTCGTGGACCAGGTGCTGCCCGACACCAATGCCCGGCTGCGCGGGCTCCTGATCGATATCGGCCGGAAGAAGCCCACGTTCGAGCTGCGCGAGCAGGTGATCAACGAGGTCCCGCCCTCCAAGTTCTTCCTGCGATCCGGGCGGATCGACGGAGCGACCGGGCGGCTGCGCGGCGTGACGATTTACGACGTGGGCGACGAGCATGTCCGCCGAGTCATTTACGCCGACAGCGGATTCATGGCCTACGCGCCGGGGGGACGCGACCTCACGCTCCAGCTGTACCACGGCGTCATTCACCAATACAAGACCGAGGAAGCCGATCGGTTCCAAATCACCCAGTTCGTCTCCAACCAAATCCGGGTCAAGAACGTCTTCGACGAGCTGGAGCGAAACACCTCGGACCAGATTCGGGGTGATCGCGAGATGTCGAGCTGCGACATGTTCGCGGTCGTCCGCGACGCCGATCAGGACCAGCGGAAGGCGGAAGGGGACCGGCAGTTCCTGCTCGAGCGGGACTTGCGCGAGCTGATGCGCCTGCCGCCCCTCAAGGCGGACACGACGCGCCCGCCGCCCACCGGAGACTATTGCCTGTGGCTCGGCAAGGCACGGAAGCAGCTACACAACGTGCTCCTGCCGAAGAAGGCCGCGGCTCAGGCACCGGCCGGGGCGGGAGCGGCCCAGGCGCCGGCCAAGGCGGGAGCGACTCCCGCTCCCCGACTGACGCCCGCGGAGCCCGCGGCCGGGGTGACACCGGCGCGGGTCGCCCGTGATACCGCGGCGGCGGCCGCGCCGCCGCGCCTCTCGCCCTACGCCGAGGTGGCCCTGGTCTCGGCGCGGATTACCGACGCCGACCTCCAGCAGGACCGCTACATGGTGGAGATTCACAAGAAGTGGGCGATCAGCTTGGCGTGCGTTTCGTTCGTGTTGGTGGGCTTGGCGATGGCGTTGCGATTCCCCCGCGGCGGCATGGGGCTCGTGATCGGCGGGGGGCTCGCGGCGTTCTCGATCTACTACGTGGGGTTGACGGCGGGCGAAGCGCTCGCGG
>DATHMJ010000160.1:0-3662 GCA_035487215.1 Gemmatimonadales bacterium | reverse complement strand
GGCTGGCAGTTCTTCGCGCAGGTCTTCACCGAGAGCCACTGCGTGGGCCATCAGTGCTGGCACCTCCACGCCCCCGATCATCCCGGTCACGAGCCCGACGTCGCCAGGCTCATCGGCGATCCCATCAAAGACGTGTACGTGGCCATCGACGCCGCGATCGGCCGGATCCTGGCCGAGGTCGGAGCCGACACGAAGGTCATCGTGCTGGCCGGGCACGGGATGGCGCACAAGCACGGGGCCCAGTTCCTGCTCCACGAGATCCTGATCCGCCTGAAGGTGGCCGAGCCGCGCACCACGAGCGCGGAAGCGGCGCCTCCTCCTCCGCGGCTCCGCGATCGGCTGGACGAGGTGCTGGCGTGGGGCTGGCGTCGCCTGCCGGATGCGGTCAAGGGGTCGCTCAGGTCGGCCCGCGGCCGGGTCCGCGGATGGATCGACGGGCCGGACGGCATCCCGGCTCCGAAGCTCGATCATGCACGCAGCCGGTGCTTCATCGTGGACAACGGGTTCTCAGTCGGCGGGATCCGATTGAACCTGGTGGGCCGCGAGCCGGCCGGGCTCGTGCGACGGGGCGAGGAGATGGACGCGCTCTGCGCCTTGCTCGAGCGCGAGCTTCTGGACATCCGTGATCTGGAGACCGGCAAGCCGGTGGTGGCGGCGGTCGTGCGCACCCGCGGCCTGTACCAGGGTGAGCACCTCGACTTGCTCCCGGACGTACTGGTGGAATGGAATCCCGAGCTCCCGCTCGGCACCGCCACCGCGGGGAAGCCGGGTAGTGGTCGGATGCGCATCGGGTCCGACGCGATCGGGGTGATCGAGGGCGAGAACCGCTACTGCCGGACCGGTGAGCACCGGCCCGAAGGCCTGTTCGTGGCCGTGGGGGGCGGGATCAAGCCCGGCAAGGTCGAGCGAACCGTGTCGATCATGGACTTCGCCCCGACCTTCACGACAATGCTGGGGGTCGAGCTACTGGACGTGGACGGTAGACCAATCGAGGAGATGCTATGAGTCGGCGGCACTACGTCGGGATCCTGGTCATCTCCTTCGCCACCCTGCTCCTCGAGTTGGCGCTGACGCGCGTGCTCTCGGTGGCCCTCTGGTACCACTTCGGCTTCCTGGTCATCTCGACCGCCCTGCTCGGGTTCGGGGCCTCCGGGGTGGCGCTGGCGTTGTGGACCGGGCTCCGCGAGCGGGCGCCGTTGGATCGGACGCTCGCGCTTCTGTCCGGCGGTTTCGGCCTCGCCGCCGTCGTCAGCTTCTGGGCCATGCAGCACATCCCGTTCGATCCGTTCAGTCAGCAGGGCGCCCTGGCCCACGACGCGGTGATGCTCCCTCTGTACTACCTGGCTCTCGCGTTTCCGTTCTTCTGGTCGGGCCTGGCCATCGCGCTTCTGCTCACGCGCGGCGCGCATCAGGTGAACCGACTCTACGCCGCCGATCTCCTCGGCGCGGGTGCGGGGTGTACCGCACTGGCCGTCGTGATGCCGTTCCTGGGCGGCTCCGGCACCGTGCTACTCGCCTCCGCCTTCGCGTTCCTCGCAGCGGCCATCTTCGGCTTCCGCGAAGCCCGCCCGGTCGCCACCACTGCGTTGGCCCTCGGACTCGTGGCTCTCGCGCTGGCCCCCCTGGGCGACCGGATTCTCCCGATAACGGTGGCGGCGAGCAAGAGCCATCCCATTCTGCCCGCCCCGCCGCGGCCGGCGCCGATCTACACCGCGTGGAATGCGATCTCGCGGGTGGACGTGTACGCGCTGGCGGCGGATCCGGACAAGGGCTGGCCAGGACCCGGCATCGGGATCGTGATCGACGGCGGCACCGCCGCCACCGGGATGGGAGACCTGAGCGCGGGCGTCCAGCATTGGCTCAAGAGCGCTGACTACCATCCGCCCGGACTGGCGTACGTGGGCAAGGAGCAGCCCCGAGTGCTCATCCTGGGTTCAGGGGCTGGTCGGGAAGTGCTCGAGGCGCTCTACTACAACGCGTCATCGGTCACCGCCGTGGAGATCAACCCGATCATCAACGACATCGTCTCGCACCGAATGCGCGCCGAGCTCGGGGGCCTCTTCGACGACCCGGCGGTGCACCTCGTTACCGCGGAGGGCCGCAGCTTCGTCCGGCGCTCGAGCGAGACCTACGACGCGATCCTTTCGGTCTATACCTTCAGCAACGCGGCGCTCACGGCCGGATCCCTCGGGATGGCCGAAAACTACATGTTCACGCGAGAGGCGATCGCAGACTACCTGGAGCGCCTGAGCCCCGACGGGGTGTTGCTGATCGCGCGTCCACCATCCCAGGTCGCGCGGCTCTTTACGACGACGCGCGAGGTGTTCGAGCGGAGCGGACGGGGCAGTCCGGCGCAGCATTTGCTGGCGTTTCGGGGGCCGCTCATGCCGTGGGGTCCGCGGAATGACCACACGGTCTTCATGCTAAAGAAGTCACCCTGGACGCGGACCGAGGTGGGCGCCCTGGTGGAGCGGCTCGGCGCGGCGGATGGTCCATCGGCCGCCCGCTCGGCACCGGAGATCCTGTACTCGCCGTTTCACGCGAAAGCGGGCACGATGTACTCGAATCTGTACTATGAGATCCTGAGTGCTCCCGATCTCCAGAGGTTCTACGCGGCCCAGCTTTTTGACATATCTCCATCGACAGATGACCGGCCCTTCTTCAATCAGCAGGCGCGCTGGTCGCGCCTGGCATTCCGCGGGCTTAATCAGACGGGGACGACCGCCGGTACCGAGAGCATGCTGATCCTGCTGCTGGTCCAGGCGACCGTGATCGCGGGGCTCTTGATCCTCTTCCCACTCGTGCGTTTCTCCCGGCAGGGCCTCCGCACCGCCGGCTGCTGGTCGTACCTGGCATACTTCGCGGGGTTGGGTCTGGGCTTCATCATGATCGAGATCGCCCTGCTGCAGCGCTTCACGCTCTTTCTCGGCGAGCCGATCTACGCCTTCGCGGTAGTGCTGGGCAGCCTCCTGGTCTTCACCGGCGCCGGAGCCTACCTCGGCGAGGGCCTGAGCCGACGAGCGGGCGCGGGGATCGGGATCGCGGTGCCCGTGGTGCTCGTGGTCCTGGCGGTGACCACGGTGGGCATGCCGCGCGTGTTCGACATGGCCCTCGGTTTGGGACTACCCTGGCGTGTGATTATCTCGGTCGCCCTGGTGGCCCCGCTCGGACTGGTGCTGGGTATGCCGTTCCCGCTGGGCCTCGTCGCGGTCGGCGCGGGGGCGCCCACGCTGGTGCCGTGGGCCTGGGGCGTCAACGGCTTCTTCACGGTGATCGGCTCGGTGATCGCGATGCTGCTGGGCATGATGTTCGGGTTCTCGACGGTGCTGATGGTCGCGGGGGCATGTTACGTGATCTGCTTCGTGGCGGTCCGAGTGGGAGCCTGGCAGGGTGGCTGAGCTACACGAGAGCTTCGTCCGCGAGGAAGACGTCCGGGCGGGGTCGGATCGGGCCTTCGGGCTAACAATCGGCGGGGCGCTCGGCGTGATCGGGCTCCTGCCGCTATTTCGTGGCCACGGGACCCGCTGGTGGAGCCTCGCCCTGGCCGCCGCGTTCCTCCTGGCCGCTGCCGCCCGGCCGACGCTCCTAGCCTCCCTGAAACGGCTCTGGCACCGTCTAGGGCTCCTGCTCCACGCCATCGTCAGCCCGGTGGTCCTGGGCCT
>DATHMJ010000159.1:0-3185 GCA_035487215.1 Gemmatimonadales bacterium | reverse complement strand
CGCTGCTGGCCCGCATCGCCTATGCGCTCGAGCGGCTGGCGCCGGCCGATCGCGCCCCGCCGGACTTCGCCGTCGCGCGCCTGTTCCGCTACGACGCGCAGGCGCGCACGTTCATCGCCGCGCCCGACTACGGCCTGCCGGTCGACCTCCTGGTCGGCGTCGATCGCCAGAAGGCCCGCTTTCTCGAGAACCTGTCGCGCTTCGCCCGCGGACTGCCGTCGAACCACGTGCTGCTGTGGGGCTCGCGCGGCGCCGGCAAAAGCTCGCTGGCCAAGGCCGGCTTCATGGCGCTCGCCGCCGAGCATGAGCGCCTGCGCATGGTCGAGCTGGACCGCGACGAGGTCGAGGCCCTGCCCGAGTTGTTCGAGCGGCTGCGCGGGCCTGGCGAGCGATTCGTCGTGCTCTGCGACGACCTCTCGTTCGAGGAGGGCGCCACGGCGGCGAAGTCGCTCAAGTCGGCGCTCGAGGGCGGCGTCGCCGGGCCGCCGGAGAACGCGCTCTTCGTCGCCACCTCCAACCGCAGGCACCTGATGCCGCGCGACCACGTCGAGGCCCGCGGCCTCGTCGCCGCCACCGAGGACGCCGAGGAGGAGGTCTCGGTCTCCGACCGCTTCGGGCTCTGGATCGGCTTCCCGCCGATGGACCAGGCCGCCTACTTCGCCGCCGTCCGCGCCTATGCCGACCGCTTCGGGCTTGTGGTCGACGACCTGGAGGCGCGCGCGCTCGTTTGGTCGCAACTCCGCGGCGCCCGCTCGGGTCGGGTGGCCTGGCAGTTCATTCGCGACCTCGCCGGCGAGCTCGGCAAACCCCTGCCGCTCTAACGCGGCGAAGCCGCAAGAAATGAACCACGAAGGGCACAAAGGACACAAAGGGCGCGAAGGGTTCTGAGAGGACGCCGGCGCATCATATCTTCCGTCATCCCCCGCTGGAGCGAAGCGGACTGCGAAGCAGAGGCGCGTAGCAGCCAATGCCGGGGACCCATGAACACTCTCTCTTGAAGGTGATCATGGGTGGCCCGAACAAGTCGGGCCATGACGATGAAAGAAGGGCCTCTTCGCGCCCTTCGTGTCGTTCCTCTTCTTCGTGGTTGAATAGGAAGGAGCCGCCGGGCTCATCGCCCGACGGCTCGGAAGGCTGCAGCCTGGGCGGCTGTTCGCTACTCGATGATCTTGGCCACGACGCCGGCGCCGACGGTGCGGCCGCCTTCGCGGATGGTGAAGCGCAGGCCAGGGTCCATCGCGATCGGGGTGATCAGCTCGACGTCCAGCTCGGCGTTGTCGCCGGGCATGATCATCTCCACCCCGTCCCTGAGCTTGATGATCCCGGTCACGTCCGTGGTGCGGAAGTAGAACTGCGGCCGGTAGTTGGTGAAGAACGGCGTGTGCCGACCGCCCTCCTCCTTGGTCAGGATGTAGGCCTCGGCCGCGAACTTGGTGTGCGGCGTGATCGAGCCCGGCTTGCACAGAACCTGGCCGCGCTCGACCTCCTCGCGCTTGGTCCCGCGCAGCAGAACGCCGACGTTGTCGCCCGCCTGGCCCTGGTCCAGGAGCTTCCTGAACATCTCGACCCCGGTGCAGACCGTCTTCTGCGTCGGCCTCAGACCCACGATCTCCACTTCCTCGCCGACCTTGATCACCCCCTGGTCGATCCGGCCCGTCACCACCGTGCCCCGCCCCGAGATCGAGAACACGTCCTCGATCCCCATCATGAACGGGCGGTCGATCGCCCGCTCCGGCTGCGGGATGTAGGCGTCCACCTGCGTCATCAGCTCGTTGATCGAGTCCTCGCCCATCGGCGCGTCTCGGCCTTCGAGCGCGGCCAAGGCCGAGCCCTTCACGATCGGGATGTCGTCGCCCGGGTAGTTGTAGCTGGTCAGAAGCTCGCGCACTTCCAGCTCGACCAGCTCCACCAGCTCCGGGTCGTCGACCATGTCGATCTTGTTCAGATAGACCACAAGCGCCGGAACACCGGACTGCCGCGCCAGCAGGATGTGCTCCCTCGTCTGCGGCATCGGTCCGTCGGCCGCAGAGACCACCAGGATCGCGCCGTCCATCTGCGCCGCCCCGGTGATCATGTTCTTCACGTAGTCCGCGTGACCAGGGCAGTCGACGTGCGCGTAGTGGCGGTTTTTCGTCTCGTACTCCACGTGCGCCGTGTTGATCGTGATCCCCCGCGCCTTCTCCTCCGGCGCCGCGTCGATGTCCGCGTACGCCTTCACCTCCGCACCGCCCGCCTTCGACAACACCAGCGTGATCGCCGCCGTCAGCGTCGTCTTCCCATGGTCTACGTGACCAATCGTTCCAATGTTGCAGTGCGGCTTCGTCCGCGCAAATTTTGCCTTGGCCATGGTCTTTCCTTAGCGGTCGTCCTTGAGGTCTTGAGGGTGGGATGGAGCGGGTAGCGGGAATCGAACCCGCATTCTCAGCTTGGAAGGCTGCTGCACTACCATTGTGCTATACCCGCAATGCTGCGGCGGGCGACCGTCGATCTCCTTCGCTCGCTCGTCGGGATCTTCAGCGCGTGGCGCTCGCGTGCGCGTGGTGGGGGAAGTAGGACTCGAACCTACGAAGGCGTACGCCAGCGGATTTACAGTCCGCCCCCTTTGCCGCTCGGGACATTCCCCCGCGCGCGCCTCGTGCTTGAAGGCCCGAAAACGGAGCGCGTCTTATAGTGTCGTCTTCCCCTGAACGCAACGACCGCCGACCGGGCTCGGGGCGCGGTCGGGCCGGCGGCCGACGGGGGCGCCACGGCCGGCCGGCGAGCGATGCCGCGGTGTGGCTTTGGGGGCGTCACGCGGTGGAGGCGGCGCTGGCAAATCCGCTGCGCGGCGCCCCGCTGCGCCTTCTGGCGACGCCGGAACGAGCGCGCGAGCTGCCTGACGCGCTCGCCGGGGTGGTTCGGGTGGAAGTCCTGCCGCCGGCGGAGATCGCACGCGCGCTGCCGCCGGGCGCCGCCCACCAGGGCCTGGCGCTGAAGACCGCGCCGCTCGAGCCCGCCGAGATCGCCGCCGTCGCGACGCCGGCCTCCGGCGTCATCGTCGTCCTCGACCAGATCACCGACCCGCAGAACGTGGGCGCGATCTTCCGCTCGGCCGCGGCGTTCGGAGCGCGGGCGATCGTGCTGCAAGAGCGGCATGCCCCGGCGCTGGCCGGCGCACTGGCCAAGGCCGCCGCCGGCGCGATCGA
>DATHMJ010000158.1:0-15787 GCA_035487215.1 Gemmatimonadales bacterium | reverse complement strand
GTGGTCGCGGCGGCGACGCAGAGCACCAGCGCCAGGTTGGCGACGAAGTCGTGAGCGTCCGGCATGGGCTCCCTGAGGTGGAGGGCGGGTCTCGCCCAAATATGGGTTGGCCGGGCGCTCCGGCGAGGCGGGCACACAATGTCCTTCCTGCGTGGCCACTTGTGCAAGGCAGCGTGAGCAGTAGGTGGACAAAATCGCACCTATGTGGCGTGCTGTACCGTTAAGTGTGCTGAAAATGCACGAAATGACGAACACAACTATTGCCAAAATCCGGCGCGAACGCTACGATTATGTGCGCCGCGCCACCCGGGCGCCCGGCGTAACCCCAGCCCAGGACGCTATCCGGTGACCCACCTCGCCCCGCTTCTCGCCCTGCAGGCGGCCGCGTCGCCGCCGACCGTCGTTCCGGCCGACACGGCCTGGATGCTCGTCTCCACCGCCCTCGTGCTGCTCATGACCCCCGCGCTCGCCTTCTTCTACGGCGGGTTGGTCCGTTCCAAGAGCTCGCTCAATACCATGATGATGAGCTTCGCGGCCCTCGGGATCGTGGGAGTCGTCTGGGCGCTCGTCGCCTACAGCCTGGCCTTCGGCGACGGCGGGGCGAATAACGCCTGGATCGGCGGATTGGGGAATTCCCTGCTGGGCCACGTCGGGGTCGAGGCGAAGGGGACCATCCCGCACCTCGTGTTCTTCGCGTTCCAGGGCACGTTCGCGATCATCACGGCGGCCCTGATCTCCGGAGCCGTCGTCGAACGGATGCGATTTGGACCGTATCTGGCGTTCCTGGTCCTCTGGTCGTTGTTAGTCTACGCGCCCGTAGCGCACTGGGTCTGGGGCGGCGGCTGGCTCATGACCCGGGGCGTCCTGGATTTCGCCGGCGGGACGGTCGTGCACATCAATGCGGGCATCTCTGCCCTGGTCGCCGCTCTGGTGCTCGGGCCGCGCAAGGACTACGGCCGCCAGGCGATCCTGCCGCACAACGTGCCGTTCGTCCTGCTCGGCGCGGGATTGCTGTGGTTTGGATGGTTCGGGTTCAACGGGGGCAGCGCGCTCGCGGCCAACGAGCTGGCCGGCCTCGCGTTCACCAACACGTTCCTGGCGCCCATGGCGACCATGGTCGTCTGGATCCTGCTGGACTACTTCCGGACCGGGCACGCCACGGCCGTGGGCGGCGCCACCGGCATCGTGGTCGGCCTCGTGGCCATCACGCCTGCCGCCGGCTTCATCAGCCCGATGGGCGCCCTGGCGCTTGGCGCCATCGCCGCCCTTCCCAGCTATTTCGCGATCGTGTGGCGCTCGGGCACCCGGCTCGACGACTCGCTCGACGTCTTCGCCGGCCACGGCATCGGCGGCACCACCGGCGCGCTGCTCACGGGCGTCTTCTGCCTCAAGGCCTGGAACTCGGCCGGCGCGGACGGTCTCCTGGCCGGCAACCCTGCGCAGCTCGGCATTCAGGCGCTCGGCGTCGCTACCTCGCTCGCCTACGCCGGCGGCATGACGTTCGTGATTCTCAAGGTCATGGGACTCGTCACCGCGCTCCGCGCGGCGCCACGGACCGAAGGGCTCGGCATGGACGTGAGCCAGCACGGCGAGGAAGCCTACAGCAGCGGCGAGGGCTCCATCCTCGTCATGCCCGACGCGATCCCGGCCGTCGCCCCGGCCACGGCTCTCGAGCCTCAAACCGCGGCGCGTTGACGCCGGGAGGACCGTCATGAAGCTGATCGTCGCCATCATCCGGCCCGACCGCCTCAACGAGGTGCTCGAGGCCCTGTACCGAGCCGACGTCCGCGGACTCACCGTGTCCCGCGTCATGGGGCATGGGGGGGAAACGGACCGGGTCGAGACCTACCGCGGAACGACGGTGAAGATGGAGTTGCAGGAAAAGGTGCGGTTGGAAATCGGGGTGTCCGAGCCGTTCGTTGGCATCACCGTCAACGCGATTCTGGGATCGGCCAGAACCGGTGAAGTGGGCGATGGAAAGGTGTTCGTGCTCGACGTCGATCAAGTGCACCGGATTCGGACCGGCGAGCGGGACGAAGGTGCGGTAACGCCGGCCACACCCGCGATGGCCTGATCCTCAGAGCCGCAGCTCCCAGGTCTCCCCGACGAGCCCCGCGCCGAACATGGCGTGGGGCTCTTTTTTCACGAGCTTGAAGCCGGTCTGCTCGTAGATCCGGCGGGCCGCGTGGAGCACGCTGTTGGTCCAGAGGGTGATCTTCCGGTAGCCCGCCTGCCGGGCGAACCGGATGCACTCGGCCACGAGCCGGGAGCCGATGCCCAGGCCGCGCGCCGACGGCTCGACCAGGAGCAGGCGCAACTTGGCGACCGTCTTCGTGTGCTGCACCAGGAACACCGAGCCCACGATTTCCCCGTCCCGCTCGGCCATCCAACAACGATCCCGCTTGGGGTCGTAGCGGTCGACGAACTCGGCCACGACGTGCGCCACCAGGGCTTCGAACCGCTCGTCCCACCCGTATTCCTGCGCGTACAGGGCGCCGTGCCGGTGGACCACCCACCCCAGATCGCCGGCCTGAAGCGGCCGGAGCACGTAGGGCTCGCGATCGGGCGGGGTCTCCTCATTCAACAGAAATTCCACGGCCCGCATGCCCGCGAGGAGACGCGCCCGCGAGCCTCGGTCCAGTCGGCCCAGCAGCGCGCCGACCTGCGCCCGGGATCGCTGCTCCAACCGACCGAAGGCGCGCCGCCCCTTCCGCGTGAGCGAGAGGAGGCTCTGCCGCCGATCCGTCTTGGCCGCGGCGCTCTTGAGCAGCCCGCGCCGCCGGAGGCCGCTCAAGAGCCGGCTCAGGTAGCCCGGATCGAGTCCGAGGTCGCGCGCCAACGCGGCGGCCGGCGGCCGCTCCCGATGCGCCAGCTCGTAGAGCAGCCGCGCCTCGGCGAGGGTGTAGGGACTGTCGAGGAGCCCTTCGTTCAGGACGCCGATTTGGCGGGTGTAGAACCGATTGAAGCGGCGGACGGCTTCGACTTGGGTGGCGGGGCGGACCGCGGCTCGCTGGATAGCCATGGTGCTTGCCAATGTCACGCACTTAGTTGCTCTCGTCAAGTATCGCCGGTTGCGCCCGCAGCCGCCTCCGGATGGCCTGGCCGGCCCCAGCGGATCGGGGCGGTCCGGGCTACCCGACCGGTCGCGGGCGGGATATCGTAGAGCGGCGGCGCGCCTTCCGCGCCCGCTGCGGTCGACATTCGAGGAGAACGTACCATGGCTGACCCAAAAATCATCGCCGTCATCGGAGCCACCGGCGCCCAGGGCGGCGGCCTCGTCCGCGCGATCCTGCGCGACAAGAACGGCGGCTTCGCCGCGCGGGCCGTCACCCGCAATCCCGGCTCCGACAAGGCCAAGGCCCTGGCCAAGGCCGGCGCCGAAGTCGTCGTGGCCGATACGGGCGATCAGAAGACCGTGGAGCGCGCCTTCGCCGGCGCGCACGGCGCGTTCTGCGTGACCAACTTCTGGGAGCACTTTTCTCCCGAGCGGGAGCTGGCCGACGCCACGAACATGGCGAAAGCGGCGAAGCAGGCCGGCGTTCGTCACGTCATCTGGTCCACGCTCGAGGATACCAGGAAGTGGGTACCGCTCTCGGACAACCGGATGCCCACGCTGCAGGGGAAGTACAAGGTCCCGCATTTCGACGGCAAGGGCGAGGCCGACGACGTGTTCCGGAAGCTCGGCGTGCCCATCACGTTTCTGCTGACGTCGTTCTACTGGGAGAATCTCATCTTCTTCGGCTCGGGGCCGAAGCGGGGCCCCGACGGCAAGCTCGCGATCACCTTCCCCATGGACGACAAGAAGCTGCCGGCCATTGCCGTCGAAGACATCGGGAAAGTGGCGTACGCCATCTTCAAGCGGGGACAGGAATTCATCGGCAAGACGGTGGCGATCTCGGGCGAACAGCTGACCGGCGCCCAGATCGCCGCGGCCCTCACGCGGGCCCTGGGAGAAGACGTGCGCTACAACGCCGTCCCACCCGACGTCTACCGAGGCTTCGGCTTCCCCGGCGCCGACGACCTGGGCAACATGTTCCAGGTCAAGCGGGACTTTCAGGAGGCCTTCTGCGGCCCGCGCGATCCCAAGATCGCCCGCGGACTCAACCCCGAGCTGCAGACGTTCGATCAGTGGCTCAAGGAGAACAAGAGCCGGATTCCCCTGGAATGACAGCCGCGGGAACGGTCAGGATACGGGCGCCTCGACCCGACGACGCGAGCCGCCTGGCCGAGCTCAGCACCCAGTTGGGCTACCCCGCGACGGCCGGCGACATCGGAGGCAGACTGTCCCGGCTGCTGCCGCGCACGGAGCATTTGCTCCGGATCGCCGAGTCGCCCGAGGGCGACGTGATTGGCTGGATCCACGCCGAGGAGCGGCAGATCCTCGAGACTGGCCCCTGGTGCGAGATCATGGGTCTTGTGGTGGACGCGGCGCACCGGGGGCAGGGCGCGGGAGCGGCCTTGGTGGCGGACGTCGAAGCCTGGGCTCGAGAACGGGGGCTTCGTACGGTCAAGGTTCGGAGCAACGTGGTCAGGGAGGAGTCCCATCCGTTCTATCTGCGATTGGGCTACACCCGCTCGAAAACCCAGCACGTCTACCTCAAGGCGACGCGGCCTGCCCCCCAAAACACAACGCCCGGCTGAGTGCCGAGGCACCCACCGGGACGAAGGCTCGTGGCAGATTTGATCACCCGGGCTGCTCTGATTCCCCGGGGCCCGAAGGCTATGTCGTGTACTGCACGGTCTAACAGTAATCAGCAGCGCATGGTTCCCGCAACCCCGGCGACCATTCGGCGGGTTGGCCTGGCCTTGGCCCTCACCGGTCTGGCGGGGGCGTGCGCGCCGGCGGCGCCCGGCACCGCGCCACAGCCAACCGCACCCACGGTGGCACTCGCGGAAGCCGAGTCGGCGTACGCCGACCTGTACGCGCTTCGCGATCGCATCGCGATCACGATCGGCGCCGGCGCGGCCGCGAGTCCGGAGGGCGTCCCGCTCTCCACACTGACCCGCCGTCGCGACAGCCTCCGCATACGCCTCGAGCCGCGACTCGCCGCCATCGACTCGATGGCACTGACGGGCGAAGACCAGAGGGCGCTCGGCGAGATGCGACACGCGTTGGCGACGAGCCTCGCGCCCGACCCGACGCCCTCGACGGCGGTCGATTCAGGCCCGCCGGTTTGCGTTTACGACCCCCGGGCCCTCGCGGTGGGTCAACGAGGGGTCGAAGCACTCCGCAACCGGATGTACGCCTGCTATGGATGGGCCCGGAATCACCTGCTCCTCGACGGAAAGCGGACCGACGCGCGCGAGACGTTTGACGCGCTCACCCGCGAAGAGGATCCAGCGCGCCGGCGCCGACTGTTTCTGGCGCTCGAGCCGGTTTGGCGCGCCGTGGACGGCAAGGGCGGAGCCGACAGTCCCTATCGCACCGCCCTCCGGCTTGACCCGAAGGACGGCGAGCTGCCCGCTTCCGGGGCCGCTCGGGCCCTCGGGATCCCGCCCGACTCTCTCGAGGCGTGGCTACGACGAATCCTCGAGACCTGGCGCGCGGGCACGGCCGACACGCTGATCGAGCCATGGGACTGGTACTACGTCGTCGGCCGGGCGAATCGGCGCTTGGGGACATTGATCCCCCGGCCGCGGCTCGACTCCCTCAACACCTCCGTGTTCCGGGCGCTTGGCGCCGACCCGGTTGCCCTCCACGTGCACTACGACCTCGCGCCGCGCGAAGGGAAGGACCCGGTCGCCTCCACCGATTTCGGTGCCCGTGCCCGGCGGATCGACGGACGGTGGACGCCGGCGGAGCCGTGGGTCGTCGCGACCTACGAGACCGGCGGGCTGGACAACCTCAATGAGCTGCTGCACGAGACGGGACATGCGGTTCACATTGCCGCGATCCGCACCCGGCCGGCCTTTTCCGATTGGCCCGACAGCGATCCGTTCACCGAAGGGCTGGGCGATTTCGTGGCGCTTGACGTCTTCGAGCCGGCGTGGCAACTGCGTTGGCTCGGGGATTCGGTCCCGCTCGCCGATGGGCTTCGGGCTCGCTACGCCGGGATCGTCTTCGACATCGCCTGGGCCCTCTTCGAGACGCGGATGCGGCGCGACCCGACGCAGGATCCCAACCGGGTTTGGGCCGGTATCACCGGAGAATACTTCCGTATCCGTGCCCACCCCGGCCTCTCGTGGTGGGCCATGCGCGGACAGCTGGTGAACGCGCCCGGCTACATGATGAACTACGCCATCGGTGCGATCGTCATCGCCGCCATCCGGGCCCGCACGACCGAGGTGCACGGGCCCTTCGTCACCGGCGACTCGACGTGGTACGGGTGGATCGCGCCTCGGCTTTATCGCTGGGGTCTGGAGCGGTCGTCCCGGCAGGTCGTCACCGAGTTCCTGGGCGGGCCCGTCACGCCGGCGGCCATTCTCGCGGACATGCGCCGGATGCGGCCCTGATCCCGCCGCGCGGCGCGCGCCTGGATTCGGTATAATCGAGGGTCCGCAGGCACAGTCACCCGCTGCCTGGAGGTAACCGGATGGCCCGCTATCGGCGATATCGGCTGGCAAAGCTCAAAGTGGAGCTGACGAGCGAGCGGCAGGCGTCGTGGACGTTCACGCGCGAGCCCGTCTCCGGCATGGAGCTCACCTACCGCGTCGAAGACGACAACTTCGATCGGAACAACGTGTGGGAGTTCTTCGTTCGGGTGCCCAAGGCGCTGGATGAGCGGATCGAGGTGCGCCCGCATACGACGCCCAACGTGAAGGCGTGGATCGGCCTCGAGCGCCGGTCGCTCACCTTCAGTCGCGCCGGGCGTGCCGCCTACCGGGGCTGGTGCTACTGCCAGATCGCCTTGGCCGATCCCACCGGCGAGCGGACGAAGGACGTGCTCAAGAAGGACGAGCGCTCGCGCCTGCCGCCCTGGTTCGACGATCTCTCCACCCGCCTACGGGTCAAAGACACCGTGCGCGCCACCAAAGGCAACGACGCCGACGGCCTGGTGGCGATCGTGCGCCCCGACGACCACCGAATGATGATCGCCCTCTTCTTCGCAACCAAGGTGTGGGTGCTGAAGGAGCAGGTGGTACTCGCCTGACATGGCGTCCGTTATCGTGCGGCGGTTCATGAACGAGCCCGATGCCGACCTGGCCCGCGCCATCCTGGCCGCGAACGGCATCGAGGCCCGGATACTCCGCGACGATGCGGGCGGCATGCTGCCCGCCATGTCCCTCATGTCGGAGCTGCGTCTGGTGGTGGCGGCCGAGGATGCCGACGCCGCCGTCGAGATCCTCGGCGCGGGTGATGGGTAGGAAGTCAGGACCCGCGGTGGACGGTCACCTCGGGTGACTGTCGGAGGGTCTGAAGCACCACGCAGTAACGCTCGGTGAGCGCGAGCAGCCGGTCGAGCTGCTCGGGCCCGGCGTCGGTGTCGAGGTCGATGCTCAGCCGGATTGCCTGGAACCCCACCGGCACGTCCTTCACGACGCCGAGCGTGCCGCGGAAGTCCAGGTCGCCCTCGGCCCGAAGCTGTCCACCCCGGATCGGGATCTCCAGCGCCGTCGCCACGGCCCGCAGCGTCACCCCCGCACACGCCACGAGCGCTTCCAGCAGCATGTCGCCAGAGCAGACCTGGAGCCCGGTCCCCCCGGTCGCCGGATGCAGTCCCGCCTCCACCAGCGCCCGGCCCGTGTCCACTCGACAGGCGATCGCCGCGGAATCGAGCGTGCCCCTCGCCTTGAGGGTGATGAGAGCGGCGCCCGGCTCGTCCCGGTACTGCTGCTTGAGCGGCGCCTGGAGGGCCCGCAGCTCGTTCGCGTTCATTGAGCGTCTCCGCCTGAGTCTGTCGAACAGTAGTCGGGAGCCGGGCCGGCGGATACACTACACTGACCCTGATTCGGAGTCCGTCCCATGAGCGCCGTCGCCCCCGCCCCCACCACGGCCGTGCCCGCGGCCGACGAATACGGCACGCACTACGCCGGCTACGTGAGCCGCGTTCCTCCCGGGGACATCATCGCGCAGCTCGAGCGCCAGATCAGTGCCACGGTAGCCTTGCTGAAGCCGCTCGATGCCACGCGCGCCCGCTACCGCTACGCGCCCGGCAAGTGGAGCGTGATCGAGATCGTCGGTCACCTGGCCGATGCAGAGCGGATCTTTGCCTACCGCGCGCTCCGCTTCGCCCGCGGTGACCAGAGTTCCCTGCCCGGCTTCGACGAGAACACCTACGTGCCCGCGGCGGAGTGCGAGCGTCGCGCGTTGGCCGATGTGCTCGCGGAGTTCCAGTCGGTGCGCGCCGCCACCGTGACGCTGTTCAAGGGGCTGCCCGACGTCGCGTGGACGCGGTCGGGCATCGCCAGCGGCAACCGGTTGAGCGTGCGGGCCGCGGCCCGGGTGATATCCGGGCACGAGCTGCACCACGCCGAGGTCCTGCGCACGCGCTACGGACTCGGTAGCGCCCAGTGATCGGGCGCCCGGGGTGAGCCCGGCTGGACGCCGAGCTCTGTCGCGGCCATCTTCTGCGGTCCCCCGGCCCCCTAGTCCTCGGCCCCGGTCCATGAATTCGATTCCTCGCCTCGGTCTCACGCTATTGCTCGGAATGGCGCCCGCCGTTGCCGCCGGCCAGACTCCCGATCCGCGGGCGCTGGAAACCGACATCCTGAAAGAGCTCGTCGAGATCAACACCAGCGACTCCGCCGGTCACACGCCGGAATCGGCGCAGGCGATCGCCAAGCGGCTCGTCGCGGCCGGCATCCCCGATAGCGACGTCCGCATTCTGGGCTACGAGCCTCGGCACCAGAGCCTGCTGGCCCGGTTTCGCGGGCGCCCCGGAGCGCTGAAGCCGATCCTCCTCATGGCTCACATGGATGTCGTGGACGCGCGGAAGGAGGACTGGTCGTTCGATCCGTTCGTCTTCAGGGAGCAGGACGGCTACTACTACGGCCGGGGGTCGTATGACAACAAGGAGGGCGTGGCGACACTCGTGGCCATGTTCATCCGCTACAAGCAGGAGGGGTTCGTCCCCAACCGCGACCTCATCGTGGTGCTGACCGCTGACGAAGAGACCACGAGTCGTAGCATCGAGTGGCTGCTGCAGGAGCACCGGGATCTCATCGACGCCGAGTACGCCCTCAACACGGACGGCGGCGGAGCCCGACTGGTGGACGGGAGGCCGGCGATCTTCAACATCCAGAGCGCCGAAAAGGTCTACCTGTCGTTCGTGCTGGAGGTTCGCAACGCCGGAGGCCACAGCGCGCGACCGGTGCCCGACAACGCGATCTACCGACTGGCACAAGGTCTCGTGAAGCTGAGCAAGTTCGCATTCCCGGTGCGACTGAACGAAACGACCAAGGCGTACTTCGAGCGTTACGCGGCGACCCAGCGGCCGCCGATCGCGGCCGACATGCGGGCGTTGGCGCGGAGTGGTAGTCCGGCGGCGGCGCGACGACTCTCCCGAGATCCATACTTCAATGCGCTGATGCGCACCACCTGCGTCGCCACTCGACTCTTTGGCGGCGAGGCCGACAACTCCCTGCCGCAAGTGGCCCGAGCCACCGTGAACTGCCGATTGCTGCCGGACGATCCGCCGGACAGCGTCGAAGCGGCCCTTGTGCGCCTCGTGGGAGACACCGCGATCCACTTCTCTCGCGTTACCCCGGCCGTTCCGAGCCCGGTCTCGCAGCTCCGTCCTGATGTCGTCCGGCCGGTGGAGGCCCTGGCGACTAAGACTTGGCCCGGCGTGGCCGTGGTGCCTCAGATGGCCACTGGCGCATCCGACGGTCTATATACCCGGCGCGTGGGGATCCCCACGTACGGGCTGGATGCGGTCCTCATGACGGAAGACGACGACCGTTCTCACGGGCGCGACGAGCGCGTGGGCGTCAAAGCGTTCCACGACAACGCTCAGTTCTGGTACGAGTTGGTGAAGCTCCTCACATCCAGCAGCCCGGGTGCGTAGCCGATGATCACCCGCTCGGAAACTCGCCTCGCCGGCGCCATGGTGCTGGCCCTCGCGGCCGCGGGGCCGGTCGCGGCTCAGGAGCTGTTCGACTTCCGGCCCGTCGCGCCCAACGTCTACTTCGCGTACGCCAAGCCCGAATTCTTCCCGATCAGCGCCAACTGCAACGCCGTCGTGGTCCTCCTGGACGACGGGGTGCTTGTCGTGGATACGCACTCCCGCCCCTCCGCGGCCAAGATCCTCATCGCGCAGATCCGGAAAGTGACGTCCAAGCCAGTGCGCTACGTCGTGGATACGCACTTCCACTCGGACCACTACCAGGGCAACGAAGCGTACCTCTCGGCGTGGCCCGCGACGGCAGAGATCATTTCCTCCGAGCTGACCAAGGAGGCGATCGAGCACATCGGTATTCCCCGGATCAAGAACGAGATCGCGACCCTGCCCAAGGAAATCGCGGCGAAACGGGACTCGCTTGCCGGCGCGACCGATTCGGCCCGCCGCGCCCTGAACGAGCGGATCGCCAACGATGAGCGCTATCTCGGCGAGCTGCGGGCGATGCACGTCTCCCTTCCCACAGTGACGTTCGACCACAGTCTCGTGATCCGGCGTCCCGCGACCACCGTCCAGATTCTCTGGCTCGGCCGAGGGCACACGGACGGTGATGTGGTGGTGTATCTGCCGAAGGAGCGAATCATCGCGACGGGGGACCTGATCCACGGCGGCGTCCCGTACATGGCCGACGGCTACCCCTACGATTGGATCCGCACGCTCGAAGCAGTCGAGCAGCTCGATTTCGACGTGGCACTCGGCGGTCACGGAGAGCTGCTTCGCGGGAAGGAGCCGTTCGACGTTTGGGAGGGCTACTTCAAGGATCTCCTGGCCTCGACGGCGGACGCCTACGGCGCCGGCGCCTCGCTGGAGGAGGCGACAAAGCAAGTAGCACCCGGACTCGTCGAGCGTTGGGAATCCCGCTTCCCTACCGGCAACCGGCTCGAGCGAGCGGTCTCCGGTCACATCGCGAAGGCCTATCACGTCGTGAGCGGCGAGACGGATTGACGCCGGCGTGAGACTACTGCACACTTCGCCGGTCTCGCTCCCCGAGTGGATCACGCAACATGTCTGACATTCCGGTCACCCGCCGCAACTTCGTCGGCGCGATGGCGACGGGCCTCGCAGCCACCTGGATTGCGGGTGCGTGGCGGGCCCCGATGGCGCTCGCGGCTGGAACCGGTACGCCTGCAGCGGGACCGACGCTGACGCCCGCCCAGCTGCGTGACTTGGACGCCGTGAGCGCGCTCATCATCCCCACCGACGATGCACCGGGCGCTCGCGAGGCGCACGTGGTGGATTTCATCGACCGGGGCCTGGGCACGTTCGCCGCCGATCAGCGCCCGCTGTTCGAGCAGGGACTCGCCGACCTTGCGGTGCGGGCGGCCCGTCGGCACGCGGATGCGAAGGCATTCGCCGACCTCGACGCCGACAATCAGATCGCCCTCCTTCATGAGCTGGAGGCGGAACACTCCGAGTTCTTCGAGGCGGTGCGCGTCTCTACGATCACCGGCTTCCTTGCCGATCCCAAATACGGGGGCAATACGGACAAGGTCGGCTGGAAGCTCATCGGCTTCGAGGATCGGTTTGCCTGGCAACCGCCGTTCGGGTGGTACGACCGCGATGCATCACGGAGCGAGTAGCCGCCGCTTCGATCCCGGCGCGCCGACCGGGCCTGCGTTCCGGCCGCGCGACCCCGTGGACTTCGTGGTCATCGGCGCCGGCGCGGCGGGCGGGGTCGTCGCACGGGAGCTGTCCCGGGCCGGGCATACCGTCGTCCTCCTGGAGCAGGGACCGTATCTTCGCGCGTCCGATTTCAACCACGACGAGTTCGCCTCCTATCAGCTCGAAGAAATCACCAACAATCACCGCAGCCAACCCAACACCTTCCGGACCTCGGAACAGGAAGAGGCAAAGGCGCGGGCGGTCATTCAATACGCCCGACTGGTCGGCGGCGGCTCGGTGCACTTCACCGCCAATTATTGGCGGTTTCACGAAATCGATTTCGTGGAGCGCAGTCGAAGGGGGTCGGTGGACGGCGCCGCGATGGCGGACTGGCCCATTACCTACGCGGATCTCGAGCCGTACTACAGCCGAGTCGAGTGGGAGGTCGGCGTCTCGGGACTCGCCGGGGCAAGTCCGTTCGAACCGCCGCGCAGCCGTCCCTACCCCATGCCGCCGCTTCCCATCAAATCGTCGGGTGTGCTGATGGAGAGGGCCGCGAGCAAGCTGGGCTGGCACGCGGTCCCCGCTCCGATGGCCATCCTGTCCCAGCCGTATCGGGGACGGCCGGCGTGCATCCAATGCGGGTTCTGCGAGCACTTCGGGTGCGAGGTGGGCGCCAAGTCCAGCAGCCTCGCGGCCATGATTCCCGACGCCGAAGCCACGGGCCGCTGCCAGATCCGCCCCATGAGCTACGTACGCAAGATCGAGCTGGACCGGCGGGGACGCGCCATCGGCGTGAAGTACTTCGACGCCCGGAAGCGGGAGATCTTCCAGCGGGCGAAGGCCGTGTTCGTGTGCGCCAACGGCGCGGAGACGCCACGACTGCTGCTGCTGTCGGCCAGCAATCAGTTTCCCAACGGCCTCGCCAATTCGAGCGGCCTCGTCGGGCGGCACCTGATGTTCAACTGCTACGAGTTTACCGGAGGCGTCTTCGAGCACGAGATCAACGGCTATCGTGGCATGGTGGTCACTCGCATCATCCACGACACCTACGAGCTCGATCCCAAGCTCGGCCTCGCGGGCGGTGGTGGGTTCGATTTCCGATTCGACCTCCCCCCGATCGCCTTCGCACTGGGTGGGCTCGGCGCGGACGCCCCGACGTGGAGCGGCAAGTTCAAGCAGATGTTGCGAGAGTCGTACACGCATACGCTGTTCTCGCTGGCCCACATCTCCCAACTGCCGGTGGCCACCAATTCGATCTCGCTCGATCCGACCGTGAGGGACGCGTGGGGGTTGCCGGTGATGCGCTTGACCTTCAAGGAGCACCCCAACGACGAACGGCTGATCGAGTGGTTCAGCCAGAAGAACGTGGAGCTGCTCAACGCCGCCGGGGCCACGCGCACCTGGCACTTCCCGCCCGGTCGGGTGTATCCGGAGGTGCATTTGCTGGGCACCTGTCGCATGGGCAACGACAAGCAGGCCTCCGTCGTCGATCGCTGGCATCGCACGCACGATGTCCCGAACCTGTTTCTGGTCGACGGCAGCAGCTTCGTCACGGGGGGACGCGGGCAGCCGACCATGACGATCCAGGCACTGGCCTTCCGCGCCGCCGAGCACGCCGCACAGATGGCTCGCCGCGGCGAGCTGGGCGCGGGCTAGGGCGCCGTCGCATCGTGACGCATCCGCATCCCGCCAAGTCCGCCGCCGCCTCTCGACCGGGCCGGCACTTCCCCACCAACCGGGCGGTTGATTTCGTCATCGTCGGATCGGGCGCGGCGGGCGGCGTAATGGCGCGGGAGCTGTCTCGCACGGGATTCAGCGTCGTCGTCCTGGAACAGGGGCCGTATCTCCGCGAGGGCGACTTCGTCCACGACGAGCTGGCCATCATGCAGCTCGAGGGCATGACCAACGATCACTCGCGCCAGCCCAACACGTTCCGCGCATCAGAAGACGAGATCGCCAAGCCGCAACGCGTGGTGCAGTACGGACGGATGGTCGGCGGCGGATCGGTGCACTTCACCGCCAACTACTGGCGCTTTCACGAGATCGATTTCCTCGAGCGGAGTCGCAAGGGAGCGGTCGAAGGGACCGGACTGGCCGATTGGCCGGTCACCTACGCCGAGCTGGAGCCGTACTACACCCGAGTCGAGTGGGAGATCGGCGTCTCGGGCGACGCCGGCGTCAATCCGTTCGACCCGCCGCGGAGCCGGCCCTATCCCGTCCCCGCCCTACCGCCCAAATCGCTGGGCGTGCTCGCCGAACGGGGCGCGCACAAGCTGGGGTGGCACGCCTCGCCCGCACCGATGGCGATTCTCTCGCAGCCCTACCGCGGCCGGGCCGCCTGCATCCAGTGCGGTTTCTGCATGTACTACGGCTGCGAGGTCCGGGCCAAGTCGAGCACGCTGGCGACCATGATCCCCGAGGCGGAGGCCACGGGACGCTGCGAGATCCGTCCCCTGAGCTACGTCCGCAAAATCGAGCTGGATCGGCGTGGTCGAGCGATCGGAGTGAAGTACTTCGACTCGGCGAAGCGGGAGATCTTCCAGCGGGCGCGGGCGGTCGTGCTGTCGGCCAACGGCGCGGAGACACCGAAGCTCCTGCTGATGTCCCGGTCCAACCAGTTCCCGGACGGACTCGGGAACTCCAGCGGTGCGGTCGGGCGCTATTTGATGTCGAATGGCGCGGGCATCGCGGTGGGCATGTTCGAGCACGAAGTGAACGGCTACCGCGGCATGGTCGACACCCGCGTGATCCACGATTTCTACGAGCTGGACCCGTCTCTCGGCCTCATCGGCGGCGGAGGGTTCGACGTCCGGTTTCACCTCGAGCCGATCGGCTTCGCGCTCCACGGACTGCCCTCCGACGGGCCGACGTGGGGGCCGGACTACAAGCGCCTGCTGCGCGACGCCTATACCCGAAGCCTCTTCGTGTTCGGGCACACGACGCAGCTCCCGGTTCCGACCAACTCCATCTCGCTCGATCCCACCGCCACGGACGACTGGGGGCTTCCCGCCGTCCGCGTGACGTTCACCGAGCATCCGAACGACGTGAAGCTCTTCGGGTACTTCCGCGATCGGGCGATGGAGCTGGCTCAGGCCGCGGGGGCGGTACGATCATGGCCCGTCCCGCTGGAGCGGCACTACCCCGTCGTGCACTTGCTCGGCACCTGCCGTATGGGGAACGATCGCAAGGCATCCGTCGTCGACCGGTATCACCGCACGCACGACGTTCCGAACCTGTTCGTGGTGGACGGCAGCAACTTCGTCACCTCGGGCCGGGGCCAGCCCACCATGACGATTCAAGCACTGGCGTTTCGCGCCGCCGAGCATGCCGCGAAGATGGCCCGCCGCGGCGAGCTGGGCGCGTAGAGGAGGAGTGATGCGTGGTCTCGGTGCGTTTTTCTTGGCCGCCGCTCTGCTGGGTGGTTGCGGGCGCCGGCCGTCAGCGCGTCCGGTCGAATACATCCCGGTTGCGGGCGGAGCCAAGCTGCCGTTCTCCGCGGCGGTGCGGGTGGGCCCTCTGCTCATGCTGTCGGGACAGCTCGGCACGGACAGCACTGCGACGCTCGTGTCCGGCGGTATCCAGCCGGAGACGCGCCAAGCCCTGGAGAACATCAGGCGCATCCTCCAGGCGAACGGGTCTTCGCTCGATCACGTGGTGAAGTGCACCGTGATGCTCGCGGACATGAAGGAATGGGGCGCGATGAACGAGGTGTACGTCACCTTCTTCCCCAGCCACCTGCCCGCGCGGAGTGCCTTCGGCACTTCCGGCCTGGCGCGGAACGCGCGGGTGGAGCTGGAGTGCTGGGCCACGATCCCCTAGCCCGTGGCCCGACGCCGCCTCCCCCTCAGGCGGTGCGTACTTCGCTCATCAACTCCAGCAGATTTCCTTCGCTGTCCCGGAACGCCGCCATCCACAGCTCGTGATCGGGCATGCGGGCGATGAGGCGGGGTGCGTTGTAGAACTGCACCCCCCGCCCCACCAACGCCCGGTGCGCGGCCTGAATGTCCTCGACCAGATAGTAGAGGATGGACGTGCCCCTGCCCTCCTCCGGGCCTTCCGGGAGCGTCAACATTAGCCGAACGCCGCCGCACTCGAAGAACGCCAGCGCCGGCGGCGCCTGGAAC
>DATHMJ010000157.1:0-7907 GCA_035487215.1 Gemmatimonadales bacterium | reverse complement strand
TTTCCAGGTCATCCACGCGGCGAGCGCCTTCACTTCGTCGAGCGTCACCCCGAGATCGAACCGGATGCCGCCCTTGGCCGGGCCCCGCGCCCGATTGTGCAGGACCCGGTAGCCCGTGAGGACTTCCACGTCGCCGCGATCCCGCAGATAGGGTACGGCGACGATCACCTGCTTCTCTGGGGCGCGCAGCACCTGGTAGAGACCGGGATCGAGGCTGAGCCTCTGGGCGGCAAAATCGAAGCGGGACATCATCGCCTCGAAGGGATTCTCCTCGGCGAGGAACCGATCTTTGTCGGGGCGGATGAGCGGGACGTTCTGGGGACTTGCGGTGGTCATGGATTCTCCGGTTGGCTCCGGCTTGCCTCGGTTAGAGTCGATCCACGGGGGTGACGACCGCGTCCAGCGCCGCCGCGATGTCATCGCCGCCGGACTCCCAGGCGAGCTCCAGGAGCGCCACCAGCGGCTCCGGGACCCGATTGGGCCATCGATCACGCAGCTTGACCGCATCCTTCTCGGTGATCACGACGTGGTCCGCCCGCCGGGCCGCGTGCGCCAGCCAGGCGACGTCCTCGTCGCGGTATTCGGTTTGATCTTTCCAGGTGGCCACCTGCACCGCCGCACCCGTTGCCTTCGTCTGGGCGACGAACGCGTCGGGATCGGCGATGCCCGAGGCCGCCACGACTCGCTTGCCCGCCAGAACGCCGGCGGGCTGTCGGGCGCCGCTCACCAGTCCCTCCACGTGCCGGAGGCCGAGATAGGCGACCGCCACGGGTCCGGGGATGCGGCCCGCGATCTCCTGCGCCAACGCCTGCGCGGCTTCCAGCGGCGCCCGTTTGCGGGTGACGATCACGCCGTCGGCTCGGCCGAGGGCAGCCCACCCCTCGCGCCAGGGGCCGGCCGGCAGCGTCCAGCGCACCGCCCGCGTCGTTTCCGCCGCGACGACGGCGAGGTTCAGGTCGCGATGGAGATCGAGCCGCTGGTAGGCGTCGTCGAGCACGAGCACTTGGGCACCCTGCGCGACGGCACGCTCACCGGCGGCCACAGCGTCACGGTCGCCCAGGACGATCGCGGTGGGCACCGCGTGCCGATGCACCAGGACGTCAGCCGACGTTCCGGCCGGCACCAGAAGCGCCGGGCGGATGCCTCGGGACGCGTAGTGGCCGGCGATCCATGCGGCGAGGGTGCTCTTGCCCGACCCGCCCAGCGTGAGGTTCCCCACGGCGACACAGGGCGCCGGAAGGTCTTTCACCGCGAGCCAGCCGCGCCGGTATCCCTCGGCACGCGCGGCGATCGCGCCCCGATAGAGCACGGACGCGGGCACCAGCGCAAAGCGGACGAGCCGTGCCTCGAGCCGACGGCTCGTCCAGAGCCAGCGCATGAGCCGATGAGTATCGCCCCGCCGGGACATGGGTCAGCGATCCACGACCTGGGCCATCATCTCGGCCTCGGCTGCCACCTTGCCCTCGACCGTGGCCACGCCCTTGAGCCGGCAGGTGGGGCCGCGCACCTGGAGGACCTCCACTTCCATGCGGAGCTGATCCCCCGGACGCACCGGTTGGCGGAAGCGGACGCGATCGAGGGCCATGAAGTACACCACTTTCGTTTCCGGTCGCTCCATCGTGCCCATCATGAGGCAGCCGCCGACCTGGGCCATCGCTTCGACGATGAGCACGCCCGGCATGATGGGGTGGCCGGGAAAGTGGCCTTGGAAGAAGGGCTCGTTGATCGTGACGTTCTTGAGGCCGACGATGCGAGTCGTGCCCTCGACCTCGAGGATCCGGTCCACGAGCAGGAATGGATAGCGGTGGGGAAGGACAGAGAGGATCCGCTCGATGTCCATGGAGAGATCCGTTCGCCTAGATGACAAGCGGCCGCCGAACGGGTCGGCGACCGCCTATCGGGGTACATCGGGATCCGTGCACGCGCGACTTACTTGGATGCCTGGAGCTGGGTGAGAACCCGTTGCGTGAGATCGAGCGCTTTGTCTCCGGTCACAATGCCATTCCCAGGGGCGCTCACGTCGAAGATGATCGCGTAGTTCCCCGCGGCGCGGATCCCCTCTATCACGCTGTTGACCCGGGTCTGGATCGGATCCAGCAGCTCCCGCTCCCGGCTCGCCGCTTTCTGCTGCAGCTCCTGCGTGCGTTGCTGCAGCTTCTCCTGCTGGCCCTCGAGATCCTTGCGCCGCTGGGTGCGCTGGGTGGGGCTCAGAACCGCCGACTGGGCCTCGAAGTCCTGCGCCGCCGAATCCAGACCGGCCTGGAGCTTCTGCACCTCCGACCGGTAACCGTCCAGCTCCTTCGCGAAGGTCGATTCCGCCTTGGCGTAGCCGGGCGTCGCCTTGAGGATCGCCTGGATGTTCACGAAGCCGATCCGGGTCGGCCCGGTGGCGTCAGCGGCGTCCCCGGAGGGCTTCGGCTGGCTGGGCTTTGCCGCGGGCTTCTGCTGCGCGGCCGCCGGGGCCACGACCAGAGCCGCCACCACGAGCCCGATCCAGGTACCATGAACGACAAGCTTCATGCTCCGCTCCCGATCTGAAGGTGCGTCCTGCTCAGAAAGTGTTGCCCAGCTTGAAGTGCAGCTGCCATCCCGGTGCCGGCCGGCCGAACACGTCGACCTTGTCGAAGCCGTAGGCGATATCGATGCCGAGCGGTCCCAGCGGGGACACCACCGCAACCCCGAACCCGGCCCCGCGGAACAGGCGGGTCGGGTCGTACTGCCGGGCGTCGCGATAGACGTTGCCCGCGTCGAGGAACGTATCCAGATAGAGCGCGCCGCTGATCCGGGCTCCGGCTTCGACCGTGAACGCGGCGAACGACTTGCCGAAGGCATTGACGCTCGCCTGGCCGCTGCTGGCGTTGGGGTCGTAGCCGTTCGGAGTGATCGAGAACTCGTTGTAGCCTCGGAGCGGAATCCCGAACTGTACTCCGCCCATCGAATATAGCTCCGTAAAGAACGGTCCGGCGTCGCCGAAGATGAAGCCGGATTTGGCGGTTAGGCCCAGGACGAACTGGACTCCCTGGCCCAGTTGGCCGCCCCCGCCCAGGGTCCCCAGCGGCGCGTACCAGCGCCCCTCCAGATCGACCTTCTGATAGTCGCTGGTGCCACCGAGGAACCCGCCGTTCAGCTCGCCCCCGACGTTGAAGTAGGTCCCCGCCACCGGGAAGGGGAGCCCGATCCGGGTGTCCCGAAGGATGCTGGCGCCGATGGTGGATCGAGTACAATCGCTGCAGGAGAAGCGACGCCGGAGGTCTTCCGACCCCTGGCTGTAATTGATCCGCTGGAGACCGTACGACCCGAACACCCGGGTGTATCGGGACCCGAGGAATGGGAAGCCGATCCGCACCTCGCCGCCGAGCTGCTGCCGTTGTCCCAGGTCGCCGACGATGAACGTCTGCCGCGAGTCGAACAGCGTGAGCGTCCCGGAGACCCGGCTCTCCCGAATCGCGGGGTCGGTGTAGGACAGCGTAAAGTCGTTGATGTTCGCGCCGAACTGCCACCGAACCTGACCCCGCTTGCCTCGGCCGAAAAGGTTCGGCTCTTCCAGGCCCAAGAAGCCGCCGACACCCGTTCCCTGCCCCAGCGACGCCCCGAAATTGATGTTGCCGGTCCGCTTCTCCTCCACTCGGAACACGATGTCCACGTCCACGCCGTTGGCCGAGGGACGGACGTCCGGCGCGGGCAACGGCTGCTGGAAAAAGCCGAGGTTGCTGACGTTCTGATAGGACCGGATCAGCAGCTCACGATTGAACAAATCGCCCGGGAGCATGACGATCGCCTCCCGGATGACCCGCTCGTGGGTGATGTCGTTCCCGACGATCTCGACCTTGTTGATCGTGGCCGGCGCGCCCTCACGGATGGCCCAGGTCAGGTCGAGGTACTGGCTGCCGTCGTCAGCGGTGCGCCGGTTCTCGATCGGTTCTACTCGCGCGTAGATGTAGCCGTTGTTGGCGTACAGGTTCGAGACCTTCTCGGTCGCGCTCTCCCACTCCGACCGGTTGAAGGGGGGGTGGCCCTCGAACGGGAAGTAGGCCTTGAGCTCTTCGGTCGAAAACCGCCGATTTCCCTGGATGTCGAAGGCGCCCACCTTGTAGGCCTGACCCTCGTCCACCGTGAGGCGAAGGAGCGCCTTGCCGCTCGCCGAGTCGGGGAGCAGCGTGTCGCCCAGCACCTGGAAGTCGATGAAGCCGTGGTCGGCGTACCATCGGGGCAAGCGGTCGCGGCTGTCCTCTTCCACCCGCTTCTCGTCGTACTCCCCCCGCTGGAACCAGAAGAACCCTTCCGGCCGGGTCGCCATGTGGCTGACCACGGCCTTGTCGGGGAACGCGTGGTTGCCCTCGATCGCCACCTCGCTCACCGCCACACGCCGGCCCTCACTGATGTCGAACACGACACGGACCGTTCCGCTCGGTTGGGTCAGCGTCGTGTCCTTCACCACCGCGGCGTAGTAGCCCTGCTTCTTGTAAAGGGAGTCGATCGCCGCCCGGGACCGCTCGAGCGCATCCCGGTCGAGGGGCTTGCCGTTGACCAGCTTCACCCGATCCCGCACCGTGCCCTCGGGGATTCGCTCGAAGCCGCGCACGCTCCAGCCCTCGAGCAGCGGCCGTTCCTTCACCGTGAAGACCAGATAGAGCTTTCCGCCCTCGCTCTTCTGCTCGACCGAGACGTCGTCGAACTGGCCGGTCTTGAAGAGGGCGGTGATGGCCCGTTGGACGTCGCGGTAGTTGAGGACTTGATGGGGGGCGAGGTTGGCGGCGCTGACGACCTGCTGGGCGGTCAACCGTTCGTTGCCCTTGACCACGATGCTGTCGACGGGCTGCGTGGGAGCGGACGGAGGCGCCGGTTCCTGTGCTCGGGCAACCACCGGCCCGCCGAGCATCACCGACAGGACGGCGAAAGGAAGGACAGGAAGCCGCATCAACACCTGATGGAAAGGAGCGGCGCCGCCCGCCAGAGGCGAGCGGCGCCGAGGGCCTTACGCCCGGGTGCCGGTGAGGGCGCTGAAGACGAGTCGATCACCCTCGGGAGCAACCGCGACCTCGATCTCGTCCCCGCGGCCGAACTCGCCGACCAGGATCCGCTCACTGAGGGGATCCTCGATGTACCGCTGGATCGCGCGCTTGAGCGGCCGCGCACCGAAGCTCTCGTCGTACCCCTTGTCCACGAGGAAGTCGATGGCCGCCGGGGTGAGACGGACTTCGTCGCCCACACGGCGCTGCACGTCCTTGAGCAGGATCGACACGATTTGCGAGATGTGCTCCCGCGTGAGCGGATGGAAGACGATGACGTCGTCCAACCGGTTCAGGAACTCCGGGTTGAAGACCTTGTTCATCTCGTCCTTGATCCGCTCCTGCATTTTCTCGAAGGTGCCCTTGGCGTCCGCCGTGTGGAAACCCAGCGTCTTGCCCTGCATGATGTCGCGAGCGCCGACGTTCGAGGTCATGATCACGACCGTGTTCTTGAAATCGATCATTCGCCCGTAGTTGTCGGTCAGGTGCCCTTCGTCCAGCACCTGGAGCAGGATATTGAAGACGTCCGGATGGGCCTTTTCGATCTCGTCCAGAAGGACGACCGAATAGGGCTTCCGGCGCACAGCCTTGGTCAAAGTTCCCGAATCCTCGTAGCCGACGTAGCCCGGGGGCGCGCCGATCAGCCGGGAAACCGAGAACTTCTCCATGTACTCCGACATGTCCACCCGGATCAGCGCCGAGGCGTCGGCGAACAGGAACCGGGCGAGGGCCCGGGCCAGCTCGGTCTTCCCCACGCCGGTAGGTCCGGAGAAGATGAACGAGCCGATGGGCCGGTTCGGGTCCTTGAGACCGGCGCGGGAGCGACGGATGGCGCGGGACACGGCCTTGATGGCCTCGTCCTGGCCCACCACGGATCCGTGGATCTCGTCTTCCATGCGCATGAGGCGCGTGGCCTCGGCTTCCTGCAGCCGGGTGACCGGGATGCCGGTCCAGCGCGACACGATGAACGCGATGGCTTCCTCGTCGATGACGGGACGACGGGTTTGCCGGTCGCGCTCCCACTCCTCGTTCTTGAGCCGGATCTGATTCTGGAGGTCGCGCTCCTGATCGCGAAGCGCGGCGGCCCGCTCGAAGTTCTGATCGCGGACGGCCTCCTCCTTCTGCAGGTTCACCTGCTCCAGCGCGGCCTTCAGCTCGGCCACCTCGGCCGGCGGAACCTGCGACGCGAGCCGCGCCCGGGCGCCGGCCTCGTCGATCACGTCGATCGCCTTGTCGGGCAGGAACCGGTCGGTGATGTAGCGGTCGGACAGCTCCGCAGCGGCCTTGAGCGTCGGATCCGGGATCGCCACGCGGTGGTGGTCCTCGTACTTCTTCCGCAGGCCTTTCAGGATCTCGATCGTCTCCTCCACGGTGGGCGGCTCGACCATGACGGTCTGGAAGCGCCGCTCGAGCGCGCCGTCCTTCTCGATGTACTTGCGGTACTCGTTCAGGGTGGACGCGCCGACGCACTGGAGCTCACCCCGCGCGAGCGCCGGCTTCAGCATGTTGGACGCGTCGATCGCGCCTTCGGCCGCACCGGCGCCGACGAGCGTGTGCAGCTCGTCGATGAACAGGATGATGCTCTTGTTCTGGGCGATCTCGTTCATGACCGCCTTGAGCCGCTCTTCGAACTGGCCGCGGTACTTGGTGCCGGCGATCACCGCCGCCATGTCGAGCGACAGCACGCGGTGATCCCGCAGGACGTCCGGGCAGAGGCCGTTCGCGATGAGCAACGCCAGCCCCTCGACGATGGCGGTCTTGCCGACGCCTGGCTCACCGATCAGGACAGGGTTGTTCTTCTTGCGGCGCGCCAGGATCTCCATGACGCGCTCGATCTCCTTGGCCCGGCCGATGGTCGGATCGAGCTGGCCCTCGGCGGCGAGCTGCGTGAGATCGCGGCAGAAATGATCGAGCGCCGGTGTCTTCGACTTCTTTTCCGACTTCGGCGCCGCACTCGGCGTGGATGGGCTGCCGCCCGCTGACGCCTGCGGCATGTCGCTGCCGAGCAGGCGCAGTGTTTCCGCCCGCGACTGCTCCAGGTTCACGCCGGCGTCGGTCAGCACCTGCGCCGCAATGCCCTTCTCTTCGCGCAGCAGGCCGAGCAGCAGGTGTTCGGTGCCGACGTATGAGTGGTTGAGCTCGCGGGCTTCGGTCATGGCCAGCTCGAGCACCTTCTTGGCTCGCGAGGTGTAGGGAAGGTCGGGGCCGGCGGCCGCGGCCGCTTTCCCCTTCTTCACCGTCTCCTCGATCTTCTGCTGGATCTCTTCGAGGTCCACGTTCAGGTTGGTGAGCACAGCCGCGGCCACGCCCTCACCCTCGCGGATGAGGCCAAGGAGGATGTGCTCGGTCCCCACGTATTCGTGATGCAGACGTGCGGCTTCCTCCCGCGCCATCTGCAGGACCTTGCGGACACGATCGGTAAAGTTGTAGCCGTTCATTGCGGACGCTCTGCGTTCGTGCGGCACTCGGCGCTTTAGTTGCGGCGCCCCACTTCCTCTTCGAGAATCCGGCGTACGTACTCCGCACGTCGGATGGGCAACTCCGGATCCGATGGCGTCGCACCATGGGCGACGGCGAGATGCGCGGGCTGCGTGTACACCAGCAATTTGTTGAGCGTGTACATCCCCACGCCCGGAATCAGACCCATCCCGACTCCCAGCCGGACGCCACTCAGGAGATTGATCGCTTCCTCGAAGGATAGCGACCGGGCGTAACGAAGGAGTCCGAACGCACGCCAGACCTTGTCTTCCATGATGGTCGGCGCGTCCCGCAAGAGCACCTGGCGAGCCTGCTCCTCGTAGTCGACGACCTGGCGAACCATCTTGCCGAGGTGATCGAGGAGTTCGGCCTCGGACTTACCCAACGTTGTCTGGTTGGAGAGCTGAAAGAAGTTGCCGA
>DATHMJ010000156.1:0-5926 GCA_035487215.1 Gemmatimonadales bacterium | reverse complement strand
GAGCCGTCGGGTTGCTGGCCGTTCTCCAGCAACGCGACGATGCACCGAGGAAACGCCACGCCGGACGCGTTCAACGTGTGGACGAACTCGGGTTTGGCCCCCGGCTCGGGCCGATAGCGAATGTTCGCCCGGCGAGCCTGGTAGTCCGTGAACGTGCTCGCACTCGACACCTCGAGCCATGCGTTGACGCCCGGCGCCCATACCTCGAGATCCAACGTGTGGGCGCTCGCGTTGCCGGTGTCGCCCGCGGCGAGATCGACCACGCGATAGGGCAGCTCCAGCCGCTGCAACACCGCCTCCGCGTGCCGGGTGATCACCTCGTGCTCCGCTTCGGAATCCTCCGGCCGCGTGAAGCGAACCAGCTCGACCTTGTCGAACTGATGCACCCGAATGAGACCGCGCGTGTCCTTGCCGTGGGCCCCGGCCTCCCGGCGGAAGCACGGCGTCCACGCCACGTACGCGATCGGGAGCTGCGCCGCATCGAGCACTGCGCCACGATGCATGTTGGTGACCGGTACTTCCGCGGTGGGGATGAGGAACAGCTCGTCGTCGCACGTCCGGTACAGCTCGTCCGCGAACTTCGGCAACTGTCCGGTGCCGAATGCGGAATCGTAGTTCACGAGGTACGGCGGAGCGATCTCCACGTATCCGTGCTCTCGAACGTGAAGATCGAGCATGAAGTTAGCGAGGCCCCTCACCAGCCGAGCGCCCGGTCCCCGGAACAGCGGAAAGCCCGAGCCCGCGATCCGAGCCCCCGCGGGCAGGTCGATCAGCCCGAGCACCTCGCCCAGCTCCCAGTGCGGTCGCGGTGCGAACCCGAGATTGGGCGGCTTACCCCAACTGCGGACGATTCGGTTGCACGACGCGTCGCCGTCGGGCACCCGGGGCAGCACGAAGTTCGGCAGCAGACTCAGCGCGTCGGCGACATCGACCTCGGAGGCGCGCACCGCCGCCTCGAGCACCTTCTCTTCCTCACCTGAGGTCTTGAGTCGAGCGAGCTGCTCGTCGGCGGGCTGTTTGGCCCTCTTGAGGCGGGCGACTTCTTCGCTCGCGGCCTTTCGCTCGGCGCGAAGCGCCTCGAACCGCGCCAGGTCTTCCCGATGACGGCGGTCGAGCTCCAACACCCTGCCGACCAGGTCGGCCAGCGCGGGATCCAGCCGGCGACCGAGATTCGCCCGGCTGGCCTCTGCCTCCTGCCGGAGCCGCCTCAGGTCGATCATCGGACCTCAGTTGCCGGGCAAACCCGGCTCGAGATCGCGGAAGCCGCAGTTTCGGTTGGCGAGTACCTGGAACGTCACCTCGCGGTCGGCATCGTCGAACGAGAGCACCTGCAGCTTGGCGTAGACCGGCACGCCAAGCGTGGTGCAGACGATGCTGCTGCGGGCCACGTAGACTTGACCGACGGCGATCGTGAGCGTGTCGAGAGACACGTACCCATTGAGCGGCGCCTGGGTGATCTCGCTGAAGGTCTGATCGCTCAGGAGCAGGCCCGGCTGGAGCCCGGTGGTGTTGCTGATGCCGAGGGCCGCGGCCGGGAGGAAGACGCGTTGGCCGTCGGGCTCGATATTGTAGGCAAAGTCGAACGACGACGTCTGATCGGTGCGGATCGCCGTGGAGCTGGCGATGGCGAACGCGCTCGGCACGGTAAAGCCGGTGCCGACGAGAGCGCCCAGCACGATCGTGTCGACGACGTTCGCGAGCGTGGCGTTGCCCAGCGGATTGCCGTTGCAGGCCCCACCGGCGAAGCCGATCGGCAGGAGCATCAGAACGAAGGCGACTCGACGCATGAGATGGGAAGGTTAAGCCCCGCGAGGAGAGGGGTCAACCCGCCGTCATTGCTTGACTTCGCTCTTCTCGACCCCTACGTTGCGCTCACCTTTTTTACACCGCCCGCCGAGGGGGTCGTTTGAACGGTTTGGAAGAGGCGGTGCGGGCCTTCGCCGATCGCGCCGATGTGGCGGCCGTGGTGTTGCTGAGCGGCGATGGGCTGCCCATTCACGCGGCCGGCCGCCGCCCGCTCGACGCCGAATCCGCCGCCGCACTGGCCGCGACATTCACCCGCCACGCCGGCGCGCTCACCGACGCAACCGGCTTGGGGAATCTCGATACCGCCGTGCTGGAGACGGCAAGCGGGCTCGCCGTGATTGCTCGGCTGGGGACCGATTGGCTGGTGGTGCTCCCGAGCGACGAGACCGATGCCGGCGCGTTGCTCTACGATCTGCGGTGCCACCGCGCCGCGCTTCTCGCCCTGCTCTGACGTGACCCTCGTCCAAGTCGACTTCACGCCCAGCTCCGCATCGCCCGCATCATGAGGTGGGCGGTGATTCTGGCCGGCGGGTCCGGCACCCGGTTCTGGCCGCTCAGCACGCCCGACAACCCGAAGCAGTTGCTCCCGCTCACCGGACCTCGCTCCACCGCCGAGGAAGCGGTCGCGCGGCTGGAGGGGCTGATTCCCAAGGAGCGCGTCCTCGTCGTCACCGGCGCCGCGCTGGCGGCGCGCCTCGGCGTTCGCCTCGGCCTCCCGCGCGGCAACCTCCTGGTCGAGCCCAAAGCCGCATCCACCGGCCCGGCGCTGGTGTGGGCCACCTGGGAAGCGCTCCGTCGCGACCCCGACGCCGAGGTGCTCTCGCTCCACGCCGACTGGTCGGTCGGCGATCCCGACGCGTTTCGCCGAACGGCGGATCTCGCGCTCCGTACGGCACGCGGGTTCGACCGGTTGGTCACAGTCGGCATGGTCCCCTCTCGGCCCGAGACCGGCTACGGCTACATCGTGCCGGGTCCCCCCCTCGACGCCAACGCCTTCAACGTGGCGCGTTTCTCCGAAAAGCCCGATGCCGCTACCGCACTGGATCTCATGGCGGCGGGAGCCCTGTGGAACAGCGGCTTGTTCGCGTGGACCGGCGCCACCCTCCTTCGGGAGATCGAACGGCACACACCCGAGATCGCCCTTCATCTCGATGCGCTTCGCCGGGAGGATGTGGCCGGCTTCTTCCGCACCGTCGTGCCGATCTCGATCGACGTGGGCCTGTTGGAACGAAGCAGTGCCGTGGCGGTGGTGAGCGGTGCGTTCGCTTGGGACGACGTCGGAACGTGGGACGCGCTGATGCGGGTGCGCCCGAAGGACGCGCAAGGCAACGTGCTCGTGGGCCCCGCTGTCGCGCATGAAATCGCGGACTGTCTGGTGTGGGCGGAAGACGACGTCGTCGTGCTCCACGGCGTGAAGGATCTGATCGTGGTGCAGGCGAACGGACGTGTCCTGGTGATGTCGCGCGAGCACGCGCCGGACCTGAAGCGGCTCCTCGATGCGTTGCCGCCGGATGTTCGCGACGTGACCGAGTGACCCAACTCTACCTGCTCGAGCCAACGGCACCGGGTGCGGCGTGGGCGCCCTTTACCGGCATGCGCCCCATCGCCGAGCTGCGCGCCGGGCTCTGGCGTATCCGCGAGCGCTGGGAACGGGCGCTCGGCCTGCCGGCCGCGGGCATCATCGGAGCGCACGCCGAGGGATTCCATGAAGCCGACGAGCCACCGACCACGGCTCCGGCGAGCCTGACTGGCCCCGCGGTCGTGGTGAGCAGCACGTTCGCTCCGTCCGGACGAGCCATTCCGCTCGCGCCCGACGCGCACCGATTGGTGCACGAGACCAGCACGATCGGCTGGATCGTCCCCGCGGGGGAACGTTTCGATCCCGCCAGCGCGCGGGGGCGAGAGCTGGAGATCGAGGGTCAAGCGCTGGCGGGCGCGTACGGCCTGCTCGACGCCCTGGAGCATCTGCTCGGCGAGGACTGCGCCCTGTTTCGCGGGCGAGGCACCGCACCGGCCGGCGCCCTGGTTCTGGGCGACGCGGCCGACGTCGTGACCCAAGGCGCGGTGGTCGAGCCCGGTGTGGTCTTCGATGTCCGCTCGGGACCGGTCGTGCTCGAGGCGGGGGCGGAGATCCGCAGCGGTGCTCGCATCGAGGGCCCGACGTTCGTCGGCGCGGGGACCCGGATTCTTGGCGGGTACGTGCGCGGATCGGTATTCGGGCCCGAGTGCCGAATCCGGGGCGAAGTCGCCGCGAGCGTCTTCCTCGGCTACGCCAACAAGGCGCATGATGGCTTCGTAGGGCATAGCGTCGTGGGCCGGTGGGTCAACCTCGGCGCGGGCACCACGACATCGAATCTCAAGAACACCTATGGCTCGGTGCGCCTCGACGTGGCCGGTGAGCGCATCGAAACGGGCCGACTCAACGTGGGTACGCTGTTCGGCGACCACGCCAAGACCGCCATCGGTACGCTGCTCCCCACGGGCGCCGTCGTGTCCACCGGCGCGAACGTCTTCGGCGCAGGGGCCCCCAAGTACGTCCCGCCCTTCGCCTGGGGCGGCGGCGGCGAGCGGATGACGGAGGACGGCTTCCTCCGGATCGCCGAGCGGGTGATGGCACGCCGGCAGATTCCCTGGACCGATGCCCGACGCGACTCGCTGCGACGGATCTATCGTCGGGCCGGATCGGCATGACGCGCCTGTTCGCGCTCGGCTCGGGCTCGCGCGGCAACTGCTTCGCCCTCGCGTGTAACGGGGCGGTGCTTCTGATCGACGCTGGTTTCAGCGCCCGCGAGATCACGCGACGGGCGCAGGCGGGCGGTCTGGGGTTGGACGCGGTGGTAGGCATCGCGATCACGCACGAGCACGGAGACCACGCCCGCGGCGCCGCGCGCCTGGCCGGTCGCCTGAGCGTTCCCATTCTCACGGCGCCGGGAACCCGCGACCGTCTATCCGCCGAAGCGCGGGTCGCCAGGCATCTGCCGCTCGGATTCACCGCTCAGGCAACGCTGGGCCCGTTCACCATCCGTGCGTGTCCCACGAGCCACGATGCCGCGGAGCCATTGGCGCTCGCCATCGAGACCGCGGACGGTGCGCACCTTGGCGTCGCCTACGACCTCGGCCGCCCGACCACGGCCGTGCGCTACCTCTTCCGTGGCGCCACCGCGATCGTGCTCGAGGCCAACCACGACGACATCCTCCTCCGTACGAGCGGCTACCCTCCGGTGGTCCAGCAACGGATCGCGGGATCGGGAGGGCATCTCTCGAACCGCGCCGCCGCCGAGCTGCTCGCCGAGCTGCATCATCCGGGACTCGAGGTGGTGGTGCTCGCGCACCTGAGCCAGCGCTGCAACACGGCCGCGGATGCCCGCGCGACGGTCGAGCCCGCGCTTCGCCGGGCCGGCTTTCGCGGCGCCGTCTACGTGGCGGAGCAGGATACGCCGCTCCCCCCCATCGACCTCAGGCCGATGGCGACGCTCGAGCTGCCGTTGGCACTTTGAGGGTCGGGTGGCGCGAGCGGATCAGGACGGAGAGTGATCGGGATCGGGTGGGACGGGAATCGAATCGGGGCGCGGAGTGGCGGGGCCCACGCGATTGAAGGTGATCGGCTCGTTCAAGTCACCGCCGGACAGCTCGAGCTGTTTCCCCCTGAGCTTGAGTCGATAGCTGACCCATTCCCCGCCCAACGCCAGCAACAGACTATCGGGCTTGACCCGCCAGCGGACGGTCTCCTTCCCATAGCTCGCGCTCGAGTCGGGGCGCACGATCACCGTGCGCGGGCCGCTCTTTTCACCCTGCTTCAGATCGAACTGCCACGTGCCGAAGAGGCCGGCGCCATCGGGTGCCGACGTTTGAGCCGCGCCCCGAGCGACGAGCACGGGCAGCAGCACGCACGCGAGTGAGACGAAACGGGTCATTCGCCTGGCCTTTACGAAGTGCACCCAAGATAATATTGCCCGGCGAAGTGCACTCAGGAGGGAATCGAGTCTCGCAGGGCCCGGGCCTCGATGACTCGCGGATGCGTGGCACCATAGCCGTTCCCCAACGCGACCACCGCCCGATCGACCGCCCGACGTGCGCCAGGCCGATCGCCGAGCGCCAGAAGGGCACGGGCGCGTACCAG
>DATHMJ010000155.1:0-3200 GCA_035487215.1 Gemmatimonadales bacterium | reverse complement strand
GTTGCGCTTCAGGGCCGCGAGGATGCCTAGCGGCACCGCCACTACGAGCGCCAGGACGAACGCCGTCCCCGTCAGGAGAAGCGTCGCCGGCAGGCGCTCCAGCACGACAGTGGCGACCGCGGTGCCAGAGGAGTACGACGTGCCAAGGTCTCCCCGGGCGAGGCTGGATAGCCAGCGAATGTACTGGATCGCCACCGGCTGGTCCAGACCGAGATTCCGCCGGAACTGCTCGCGCTGCGCGGCGGAGAGATCCGGGTTCATGAGGATGGACGGGCCGCCTGGGGCCAGCCGCACGAGCGCGAAGGTGAGGACCGTGATGAGCAGGACGAGGAAGATCGACTGCACGCCGCGCTGGATCAGGTACTGCCGCATCGGCTCCGGCTCTCGCGCCGGGTCGTTACGGGCGCGCGGTGGCCCGGTCGACGCGCGGGCGCAGGTGGGGGTGGATCTCCTTCATGAACAGATCCAACTGTGCCGGGTCTCCGCTCAGCACGCTGAACGCGATCTCGTCCACCCCCGCGTCGATGCGCGCCTGGAAGCGCGGGACGAGGTCCTCCGGCCGACCCATCAAGTACATGGCGGCGGTATCCTCATATCTATTGTGGCTAAAGCGCGCCAGGACACCCGCAAGCCGCTCCGGCGTGCCCTCTAGGTCGATGTGCATGTGGTCCTGGTGCGCGAAGCGGAGGGACCGAGGATCGCGGCCGGCGGCGCGCGCCTCCGCGCACACGATGTCCCAGCTCGCCATGAGCTGGGACATATCGAGTCCGGGGGCCGAGCGGTAGGCGGTCATGAGCCCGTCACCAAACGTGGCAGCACGCTGGAGCGAGCGTTGCGCCGTATATCCTTTGCTGCTTGTGATGTGCCGGCTCGTGCCCGACGGGACCAAGCCTCCCGCAATTAGGATCGCAGGCCGCGGCGTCTGAATCGGTCGGGGCTCCAGCCGGATCTCGGGGATCGTGAAGTACCGACCGTCGTACGCATAGGTGTCCTGTGTCCACAGGCCGTTGATGATCTCGAGCATCTCGTCCGTGCGGCGGCCCCGCGTTTCCTTGGGCACCTGGCACGCCCGGAACTCCTTGTCGTCCCACCCCACGCCGACCCCGAAGACGACGCGGCCTCCCGACACCGCGTCGAGGTTGGCGATGGCCTTGGCGGTCACGACGGGGTCGCGCAGGGGAAGGATGAGGATGCCCGTGCCGAGGGTCACCCGGCGCGTCGCTCCGACCACGAGAGCCAGCGAGGTTAACGGCTCCATGAACACAACCCGGTAGGATGGGGGCGCCTCGAAGAGGTGGTCGAACACCCACACGCCGTCGAAGCCCACGTCCTCGGCCCGACGGGCAAAATCTTGGAGAAACGCCGCCGACGGGGCCGCCTCGCCGGGCACAACCCAGGACGGAAGAAACACGCCGAATCGTGGACGAACCTCGGCCGAAGGCAATCTCAGGTCTCCTCTGTTGCGGTATCAGGCGATGGCGAACTCAGCGGCCCAGTGGTCGAGGAAGAGCGCGACCATCTTCGAGCGCTCCAGCAGCGTGGGGACAAGGATGTACTCCTCATCGCTGTGGGCCCGGCTGCCCTGCGGTCCCAGCCCGTCGATCGTCGGCGCCACGTGGCACGCGTGATTGCCGTCCGACCCGCCTCCGGTCTTGATGGCGCGGACCTCCAGGCCGATCTCGTGGCCGGCTCTCTCCATGATCTGCAGCAGGCACGTCGTGCCCGGTAGGCCTGGAGGCCACGGGGGGAAGTGGATCTCGCCCCGGAACCGTGCGCGGGTGCCCGGGACGCGGACTTCCTCGGCGATCGCCCGCATCTGGGCCATCATGCGGTCGCCGTCCTCGGGCGTCCACACGCGAAGGTCGATCTCGGCGGAGGCACGATCGGCGACCACGTTGGGCCGCTCGCCTCCCCGGATCACGCCCACATTCACCGTCATTCCGGCCTGCAGATCAGTCAGCGCCGAGAGGTCGGCGACCTTCTGCGCTAGGTCCCAGATGGCGCTGGCTCCCATCTCGGGCTGAAGCCCGGCGTGCGAGGCCTTCCCCTCGACCTCCAGGTAGAAGGTGCCGGCGCCCTTGCGCGCCAGGACGTACTCGCCCCCCGGCCGCGCCGGCTCCAGGATGCCGACGCTGTGCGCCTGGCGGGCCTGGGCCTGGATTAGCGCCTTGGAGGTCGGCGAGAAGCGCTCCTCGTCCGAGTTGAAGAGGACCGTGATCGTGGTCTCGGCAAACGCCTTGGTGTCGGCCTCGCGGTGGGCTCGCAGCGCGAACAGGAGACCCGTCAGCCCGCCCTTCATGTCATAGACCCCGGGGCCGTAGGCGCGGCCGTCGGCGATGCGGAACGGGCGCTCGCGCGCGGTGCCGGAGGAGAAGACCG
Organism: Gemmatimonadales bacterium; assembly: GCA_035487215.1. Lineage (GTDB taxonomy): Bacteria > Gemmatimonadota > Gemmatimonadetes > Gemmatimonadales > GWC2-71-9 > DASQPE01. Next base: position 821 of record DATHMJ010000155.1, on the reverse strand, counting down.
TGTCGTAGTGACCTACGAAGAGGATGCGCTTGGGCCCCGAGCCCGGTTTGACGCCAACGATGTGGTCGCCAAAGCGGTCTTGAGGGTGGCGGGTCACATCGAAGTGAAGGTTACCAAGTGCATCCACGAGCAACTCGCCAGCCTTGTTGACGTCGTCTCGGTCATCGGTCCCACTGTCCTGGTTAACGAGGCGCGCCAGGAAATCGATCTGCTCCCCCTGCCACTTGTCGAGAAGCGCCGCCAGCTCGCTCATCCTTCCCCCTTGGGGATCGTCTCGGCGTCCGCTGATCGCCGACGGAGCACATCCGCCGCGCAGCGTCCGACTATACCATGTCGGGCCTACGGCGGCCGGCCGGCACCCAATCACGTTGCACGAAGTGCGCTCGGATGGTGCTAGACAACAGACCACCGACCCGGTCTACGAGGACCACGCGAGCACGTTTACCCGGTGAGTGATTCGGCCACGGACGATTAGCCGCAGAATCCTTGGGGATCTCCTCGACCCGGGTGGAGTCAGCGCGCAGGACAATGTTCAAGCTTCGCGCGGCGCTCTAATTTGGGCACTTCACCACGCTCGACCCTACCGCGCTGAGGCCAGATGCCACCCCGTGAAGCCGGTCAGCCCAGGCGGGGACTTTCGGCCAATCCAGCTAGGAGACCTACCTCGAGCAGCGCGGTTTCATCTTGGGCTGTTTCTGTCAACCGTCGCGGTCTGTCTGTCACAAATTGCGTCACACGCCGATCTTAGGACCGCAAGAGGTGAGTCGTGGCAGGTAGTTGGATCACACCAGGCCTAGGATTAGTAATCCCGGTGTTGTCCA
>DATHMJ010000154.1:0-2543 GCA_035487215.1 Gemmatimonadales bacterium | reverse complement strand
GCGCCGCGGGCGACTCGGACGACAAAGCGATCCAGATCATCGCGGACAGCAGCGACATTCCGGTACACACGATCCCACGAGCCGAGTTCGGCGAGGGCATGCCGCTCGTGGACGGGTTGGTCCGGCTAGGGCTGGCGACGTCGAAGGCCGACGCCCGGCGGGGTCTTCAGGCCGGAGGCTTCTACATCAACGGCGAGCAGATCGCCGACGCGGCGCGCCGGCTCACGCCCGACGACCTGCACGGGCGCGGGTGGGTGCTGCTGAGAAAGGGGAAAAAGAACTACGTGAAACTCGTCGTGGAGTAGGGATCGGAGGTCACCACCGGCTCCTCCGACTTCCCGACCCCGGCTTCGCTCCCAGCAGACCGAAAATCCCTCGCACCACCTCACGCCCGATCGTTCGCCCAATCGAGCTGGATAACGCGCCCACCAAGGCGCCGGTGGCAACGCCCGCGATCGTCTTGCCGGCCTTGCCGCCCTGACCCGCGCCACTCCCGGGCAGCGGTGTTGGCGCCGTTTGCTCCATCCGCTTGGCCAACAGCTCCCGGGCGCTCTCTCGATCGACCGGGGTTCCATACGCCGCCAGCCACGGCGACTGGCGGACATCGGCTTGGAGCTCCTCAGGCGTGAGCGGAGCCATGCGAGACCGGGGCGGGATGAGCCGGGTGGCGAAGACCGGCGTAGGCGATCCCCGCCCGTCGAGCACGGTGACGACCGCCTCTCCGATCCCGAGCGACGTGAGCGTCTGACCCAAGTCGTAGAAGGCGGTCCGGGGAAAGGTCCGAACGGTGGCCCGCAGCGCCACCTCGTCGTCGGGCGTGTGCGCGCGCAGGGCATGCTGTATCCGGTTGGACAGCTGGGCCAGGACTTCGTCCGGCACGTCCTTCGGTGTCTGGGTAATGAAGAAAACGCCGACGCCCTTCGACCGAATCAGGCGAACGACCTGCTGTACCTGATCCAGAAATGCCTTGGACGCGTCGGCAAAGAGGAGATGAGCTTCGTCGAAGAAAAAGACGAGCTTCGGCTTCGGAAGGTCGCCAGCCTCTGGGAGATTGTGGTAGAGCTCCGCCAGCAGCCACATCAAGAACGTGGAGTAGAGGAGCGGCTTGTCCTGCGTGTCGGCGACCTCGAGGCACGTGACGACACCTCTCCCGTCGGACGTGGTCTGGAGTAGCTCTTTGACGTCGAACTCCGGCTCGCCGAAGAACTGCGCCGCGCCTTGCGCCTCCAGCTCGATCATCTTCCGCAACAGCACACCGACCGATGCCTGCGCCATCCCGCCGTACTCGGTCAGCTCCCCCTTCGCGTCGTCCGAGGTCAGGAACTGCAGCACCGCCCGCAAATCCGGGAAGTCGAGGAGCGGGAGTCCCTTGTCGTCGCAGTACTTGAAGACCATGGCGAGCACGCTCGCCTGGGTCTCGTTCAGCGAGAGCACCTTGGCGAGCAACAGCGGGCCAAAGGAGCTGACGGTCGCGCGGAGCTGCACTCCCAGCTTGCCGGTGAGACTCACGAACTCGGTTGGAGCACCCTTCGGAGCCCAGTCGTAGCCCACATCCTTGGCCCGGTCCGTGACGCGATCGCTCGCCTCGCCCGGCGCCGCGATGCCCGAGAGATCGCCCTTGATGTCCGCGGCGAAGACGGCCACGCCCGCCGCCGAGAGCTGCTCGGCCAGAAGCTGGAGGGTCCTGGTCTTGCCCGTACCCGTCGCGCCGGCGATGAGACCGTGCCGGTTCATCATCGCGAGCGGAATACGGATCTTGGGCTCCGGATGCACCGTGGCGCCCTCCAGCGCGGCGCCCAGCACGACGGAGGGATCGGGAAAGCTGTAGCCGACAGTGAGGGTTTCGGAGAAGGAAGGCATGGGGCAAAAGATACAGCGTGAGAACTACTTCGCCTCCTCGAGCACCTCCGCCACGCGCTCCAGCTCGGCCGGCGTATTGTAAAGATGGGGACTGAGCCGGAGCAGGCCCTCCCGAACCGTCGCCACGATACCCGCCGCCTTGAGCGCCCGGTGAGCCCGAGCCGGATCCGGCAGCTCCAGGCACACGATGGCCGACGCGTGCCGATCCAGCGGTGACGCCACTCGGATGCCCGCGCTCGCGGCCCAGGCGAGAATCGGGTTGGTGACGGCGCGAAGGTATGCCTGAATGGTCTCGATGCCTACCTCGAGCAGCAGGCCCACCGATGCGTTCATGCCGGCGAAATCCTGGAACGGAAGCGTCACCAGCTCGTACCGGCGGGCATCGGCTCGGAGCGTCGTATTGTAGGTCGTGAGGTGGGTGAGGTCGTCCGTCCCCTCGTAAGCGAGCCAGCCGAGGTCCGCCGGTTGGAGATCCGCGATCAATTCGCGCCGAACGTACACGAAGCCCGAGCCCCACGGTGACAGCAGCCATTTCTGGCCGCCGCAGGCGAGGATGTCCACCGGAGTCGCACGCACGTCCACCGGGATGTGGCCCAGGGCTTGGATGGCGTCGACGACGAGCAGCGTTTTCGTCATGCGGGTGACGCGCGACAGACCGCCCAGGTCGACCGTGTAGCCGTTGG
>DATHMJ010000153.1:0-2789 GCA_035487215.1 Gemmatimonadales bacterium | reverse complement strand
CCGTCTCGGGCGTCTCGCCGTAATAGGTCGTCGGCGCGGCCTCTCCCCATCCCACCTGTCCGTCACGGTCGCGCACGCGCACCCAGACGGTGTGATGTAAAGCCTGCCCGCCACGCGCGATCAGGAACGGGTGGCGGGTGGTCAGCTCGAGGATTTCAGCTTCGACGTGGAGCGCGGTGGACACGGAAAGCTCTAGTCGGGGACGGCGTGGAACTTACCGAGTGGCCAAGCCGATCGCCACGGCGAGCGATTCGCTCAGGCCAGTGCGAGCAGGTGTGCCGTTGCGCCTTCTGCCACGCGCCCGGGCACGTACCCGCCTTCGAGCAGGCCGACGATCGGCACCCGCGGCACGCGCTCCCGCATCCGCTGCGTCAAATCGGCGTAGTGCGGTGGCTCCAGCGTGAATCCGCCCAGCGGGTCGCCCAGCATCGCGTCGAAGCCGGCCGAGATCAGCACCAGGTCGGGTGACCAGCCGGTCGTGGCGGCGACGATCGCAGCCCAGAGATCGTCGACGTAGCGCGCCGGTGGACTTCCCGGCCCGCGCGGCACGTTGAAGACGTTGCCTACGCCACGCTCCTCGGCGGCCCCGGTGCCGGGATACCAGGGCCATTGGTGCAACGACACGTAGCGGAGCGTCGGGTCGCTCTCCGTCAACGCCTGCGTCCCGTTCCCATGGTGCACATCCCAGTCCACGATAAGGACCCGCTCGCGACCGAGGCGTTGCGCGTGCCGGGCCGCGACGACGGCGTTGTTGACCAGACAGAATCCCATGCCCCGCGACGCAAGCGCGTGATGCCCCGGCGGACGAATGGCGGCAAAGCCATTGCCTTTGCCCGCATGGGCATGGTCCACCGCCGCGAGAGCCGCGCCGGCTGCCCCGACGGCCGCCGACCAGCTGGCCGCACTCAGGATGGTATCGAGGAAGAGCGCGCCACCGCCGCGCGCGCTCAGGGCTTCCACGGAGCGGAGATAGGCATCGCCGTGGACCGCGAGCAGCTCGGGACGCGGGGCGGGCGCGGCGTCCCGGACGAGCAACAGCGGCTCGCGACGAAGACGCTCCAGGAGCACCTGGAGACGCGCCGGGGTCTCCGGGTGCCCCGCGCCCGGGTCATGTCGCAGACAATCGGGATGGGTAAACACGGCGACGGGCATGACGTCAGCCGCCGCGGAGAAGCTCCCGGAGGGATTCAGCTTCGTCCTTGAGCGCGCGACGGGCCGCGGCGATCTCCTCGAGCTGACGCCGGTGCCAGCGCCAATAGACCAACACCAAGCCCGAAGAGAGGAATAGCGCGCCGCCAATCAACGCCACGAGCGGATGACCGGTCCAGATGCCCAAGCCGGCCAGGGCGGCTCCGTCGAAGCCGAGAAAGGCCGACGCGATCCACGTCATCGTGCGGCCGGCACCAGCCGAGGATATCATGGCTACCTCACCGGCCGGCGCCGGCGCGGAAGGACGATCAGGGACGCATGAGCGGGGAGACCAGCTTCCTTCAGGCTGCGCGTCTCATCCTCCAGCTCCGCGCCGCGAAACTTGAGGACGTACGCCTCCGGATCTCCGCGCACTCGGGTGCGCCGCAGCGCCTCGCGCTTGAGGTCGCCGAGCGGGGTCGAGGGCGCGACGTCCAAGGAGACCGTGTCCCATGCGTCGGTGACCATCACCCGAACCGGTAGTGTACCCGTCATGTGGGCAACTGCGCCGGCTCCGGCAGGGTCGAGAGGAAGCGATCGACGGCCTGGTCGAACAGGAGCGTCGAGCCCCGCACCCTCGTCCCCCCGGGCACCGCCATCACCGCGATCGCGATCTCCTCACCGCCTTGCCCCCGCAGCACCAGAAACGCCGGGCCCTCCTTCTCAGGATAAGCCGCGGTCAGGGGAACTCGCTCCGCGAAGAACCGCTTGGCCCGCGCGAGCACCTCGGGGCCGTCGAGCGTGGTGACGGTCTCATATGTCATGGTGCCGGAATATATGAAGCTACGGCTCGGCGGGACCAGTCAGGGAGCCAACGTGCGACGCATGATCGGGCGAGTCGGCGATCGACGTGCCGCCTCGCGAAACCCGGCCGCTCGAAAGGCCGCCGCGGTTCCGGTCCAAACGAATGGATCGGGAAGCGGCCCGTGCCGAGGCTCAACTGGGTAGCCCTCGAGAATGCGAGCCCCACGGGATGCGGCGAATTCGGCGGCCCCCTCGAGCAGAGCGATCGAGACGCCCCGCCGCCGATGCTGCTTCGCGACGAAGAGGCAGACCACCGACCAAACCGGCGTGTCGTCGATCCGTTTGAGCACGCGTGCCCGCTCGAGCCGCGGATATGCCTCCCGCGGGGCAACGGCGCACCAGCCGATCGGCAGCCCGCCGGCGTACGCCAGTACGCCAGGCGCCTCGCCCCGAGCGACCAGGCGACGGAAGGCCTCGCGATTCCCCCGGCCCTTGCCGCGCTCGTAATCCGCGGCCGACCGTCGCCAGTACATGCACCAACAACCCCCGCAGGCGCCGCGGGCACCGAACAGCCCGAGCAGATCGTCCCAGCGTTCCGGCGTCGCCGGTTCGATCCGGACGCTGCTCGATCCGCCCACTACGGCCGGCGCGTGTGCGGCTGCAGTCGGGCGACGGCCCGCGGGCTGAGCCGCCGAATCGCGCTGGGAGGACACCCGTACTCGCGCCGGAACGCGTCGCTGAGATGGCTATGGGAGGCGAAGCCGGTCGCGTACGCCACCGCCGAGACGCCGTCCGTGGTCGACAGCAGGCGCTCCAGCGCATCCCGGAGCCGAAGCCGCCGCTGCGCCCGATGGATA
>DATHMJ010000152.1:0-2164 GCA_035487215.1 Gemmatimonadales bacterium | reverse complement strand
GCTCATCGAGTGGCCGACCAGGCTGAACCGCTCCCAGCCGAGGCGGTCGGCGAGCTCGATCGCGTCGGCGGCGGCCTCGGCCATCGTGAACTCGCCCGGCTCGTCCCTCCGGGAGCCGTAGCCGCGCAGGTCGGGAAAGACATAGGTGAACTGCGCGGTGTTGAGGTAGTCGGTCAGGTGACCCCAGCCGAGGGCGGAGCCGAACCAGCCGTGCAGCGCGATGACACGGTGGTCACCGGATCCGACCATGACATAGGAGCCAGCCATGAACGTAACTTAGCGGAAATTTCGCGTCAATCCAGACCATACGGCGTCGTAATCAGCCTGACGGAAGCTCGCCTCCATCGCCCGCCTCGTCGGCAAGATCGTCCACCGGCTTTCGAACATGAAAGCGAGCGTTCCCTCGAGCTTCTGCGGCTTGAGTTCCGCGGTGGACGCCTTCGCGTAGGTGTCCGCGTCCGGGCCGTGGCTGGTGTACGTGTTGTGCAGCGAGCCGCCGCCGGGGACGAAGCCCTCCGCCTTCGCGTCGTACTCCCCCGTGACCAGGCCCATGTACTCGGACATGATGTTGCGGTGGTACCAGGGCGGGCGGAAGGTGTGCTCGCCGACCAGCCACCTTGGGGCAAATATCACGAAATCGACGTTGGCGAGGCCCTGGGTGTCGGTGGGGCTGGTGAGGACCGTGAAGATCGACGGGTCCGGGTGGTCGAAGCTGATCGTGCCGATCACCATGTAGTTGGCCGTGTCGTACTTGTACGGCGCGTAGTTCCCGTGCCATGCCACCACGTCGAGCGGCGAGTGGTCGTAGTCCGCGGCCCACAGGTTGCCGCCGAACTTGTTCACCACCTGGACGGTGTGGTTGCGCTCCTCGAACGCCGCGTGCGGCGACAAGAAGTCGCGCTCGTTGGCTAGGCCGTTGGCGCCAATCGGTCCCCGTTCCGGCAGGGTGAAGTTCGCGCCGAAGTTCTCGCACACGTAGCCGCGGGCGAAGGAGTCGGTCAGCTCGACCTTGAAGCGGATGCCGCGCGGGACGACGGCGATCTCGCCTGGGCTGACGCGCATCGGGCCGAGCTCGGTGTGCAGGATGACCGTGCCTAGCTCGGGGACGAGCAGGAGCTCGCCGTCGGAGTCGACGAAGTAGCGGTCGCGCATGGAGCGATTGGCCGCGTACAGGTGAATGGCCATCCCGGCTCTGGTCTTGATGTCGCCGTTGCCCGCGACCGTGAACAGGCCGTCGATGAAGTCCTGCGGCGTGTCTTCTCTTGGCAGCGGAACCGGGTCCCAGCGCAGCCGGTTTGGATTCGGTTCGAGTTCGTCGAACGGCGTGCCATTTAGGTTCTTGTTGTCGATACGCGAGAACGCGGGGTGCTTCGCGCTCGGCAGGATGCGGTACACCCACGACCTGCGGTTCACGCCCCGCGGCTGGGTGAACGCGGCCCCGCTCAGCTGTTCGGCGTACAGGCCGAGCGGCGCCTGCTGCGGCGAGTTGCGCCCCGCGGGGAGCGCTCCGTCGACCGCTTCTGTCGCGAACTCGTTGCCGAAACCGCTGGAGTAACTGAACTCGTCATCGGCCATGGGACTGCCTCCTCAGTGGTCGCCTATCCATCCACGATCATGCCCCCACGCATTGCCTCATGTCAGGCCGGGAGGGCGCCGGCGCGAACCGGGTGGCTTTCTACGGATTCAATGGGAATTCACCACTCAAAAACAGTTAACAACAGTTACTGTAGAGGCCAGCTCCTGCTACAGATGTTCGAGTAGGGAGGGTTGATGCCCGGAACACGATGGCTAACCTTCGACTGCTATGGCACGATCGCGGACTGGAACGCCTGCATGCTCGACGCGTTGCAGCCGGTTGCGGGCGTGCACGCCGAGCCGCTGCTCGCCGCTTATCACCGGGCGGAGTCGATCCTGGAGGCCCGGCCCTTCTTCCGGCCGTACCGGGAGGTCCTCACCGACGGGCTCGGCCTGGCCGCGCGGCGGGTCGGCGTGCCACTCGCGGAAGGGAAGGCAGGGGTGTTTGTCGAAGCCTGGCCGTCGATGCCGATTTCCCCGACGTGGCGGAGGCGCTCGGCACGCTCGCCTCTTTTGGCTGGCGACTCGCGATCCTCACCAATTGTGATGACGACTTGTTCGCGGAGACTTCGGCGCAGCTTCCGGTGTC
>DATHMJ010000151.1:0-7050 GCA_035487215.1 Gemmatimonadales bacterium | reverse complement strand
CCACCCTCGCCTGCGCTTCGAGTTGCCGGGCCGTCGCCTCCGCGAGCTGCGCGTCGGGGACAGGGACCACAGGCTCGACCGCCTCCACTTCGAGTAGGGGCTCGGGCGCGGGCTTCACGCGAGGGTTGAGTTGCTCGGGGGCCGTGGCGTCTGGCGCCGGCCTCGATGGCCGGGTATCGCGGAGCGCGTCGAGCATCGCCCGCTTCTCGGCTTCCTCCCGAGCGCGCTCGCGCGGGGACAGCTCGACTTGCCGGGGCTGGTAGTCGAAAGCGGCGTCGTCCTTCGCCTGCTCACGGCGCTCGATGTCCTCCTCGATCTGCTGCTGCTCACGCTCGGCGTGCGACGCCGGCTGGCTGATGCGGCTCGGTTGCTGGGTGCTGCTGAACCTTCCCATGCGGGGCGGGGAACCCATGGAGACTACTCCTTGTCGTCTACGGCCGGCTGTTCTGCACCGGGAACGGGGGTTGGGCGGATGAAGCCAAGGAGGCACTTCTCCTCGACCTTGGCGCGGGCCTGTCGGGCCAGCTCGAATGCGCGGTCCTGCTCCAACTGCACGACGTCTTCTTCGTCTTGCTTCACGGGGTCTCCCTTTCTCTGGATGGTCATGCGAGTCGCTCGTCCCACGAGGTGGGCTCTTCGAGGCGTGCGCGCCACGTATCGAGACGCGCGGTGGTGACGGCCGGCACCGCGTAGACGGCGGTCAGGCCCTGCGCCCACCCGCCCCCGAACCGGCCGGCCTTGACGATCTCCACGAGGCCCGCCCACTTCAGGCGCTCCATCGCATCGCGGACCTGTTGCCGCGTGAGCCCGATGGACTCACCCAGCGCGTCCTGATCGAGCCCCTCGATGTGACGATGCCGCTCGCTCGGGGACGCGAGGCGCAGGAGGTAGAACCAGAGCAAGCAGGCGGCTGGCCCCAGATACTTCCCGAGCCCGCTGTCGATGGCCGCGATGAGGCCGCTCGTATGCTCGACGTCGGCCGGGAGCTGATGCGCTGACGGTGTCGCGGCGACCCGCTGCCCTGGCCGGCCTCTACCGTGGCTCCGACTCGTGGACGATGGAGACGGCGGCCTCTGCGGCGACGACTCGCCACGCGCCTCGCGGGCCATACTCTCCTCCCAATCTCGGAGGTTCTTCAGATATGCGGGATCCTCGCGGAGCCGCCGGCCGCGCGCTTCCTCGTACTTGATCCGGTCCTCGCGCTCCTTCACGACGGCGTTCCACACTTCGGTGCCGGTCTCGAAGTCGAAGAAGTCGATCTCGTGATGCCACTCCTGCTGCGTCTTCCCTCGACCGAGCGCGGTGCGGGCCGACGTCATGATCTCGTCGCGCGTGCGGCCGTCATACTTCTCGCGCTCTGCCGCCAGCCTCGCTTTCGTGACCGCGATCCTCTCCTGCTCGGCCTCGTGGTCCCGTCGCCTCCACTCCGCGCGCTGGGCGGGCGTCATTTCGAGCATCTTCTCGAAGTCCTCGTCCACCTGCTCGGGCTCGCCGCCCTCGTAGTCGTCGCTCATGACCGCTGCTCGGCGTAGCGGCGCGCGGCACGGGCCGCTCGCTCGCGGACGGCCTCCAGCTCGTCGGAGGCGTACCGGAGGCGCTCCACCTCGCCCCGTGCTTTCACGTCGAAGAGGAAGTGCGGTTGACCGCGCAGGATCACCACCTGCAGCAGCGCGAACCCCGCGAGGACGAGGTGGGCCGCGATGGCGAGTGAGGTGACCTCGACGCGGTCGCGGGGATCGCGGTACGCGGTGCGAGTCTGCGACTCGGTGTCGATGGGGGTCATTGAACGGGTACTCCCTTTGAGGCGATGAGGTGCGCTTCCGAATCGGTAGGTGGTGAAATGAAAGAGCGGGCCGCTACCGCGACACCTCGGCCATCCGCTCTCGTAGCTGGTCGATGGCGTCTGAGCTGATCCGCACCTCGTACGTGCGCTCGACGCCGTCAGGGGACGAGACGACGGCCTCGATCTTCAGCCGGCGCCCTTCGAGGAGATCTTCGAGGCCGGCCGGTTCGAGGGCCTGCGCGATGGCGGTGGCGATGGCGGTCTGGCCGAACACCGCCTGGAGTCGGTCGAGCGCGAACATCCGCACCACGTCGACCCGTGAGAACTGGATCCGGCCCTTCGTGAGGGTGGGCGCGATAAACTTCTTGAGCTGCCAGTCTCGGATGCGCGCCTCAGGCAGACCGAGAGCGCGGGCTGTCTCCGAGACGGTGTAGTACGACGCGAGGTCTTGTGCTTCCATCAGCATGTCCTTTGTCCGCCTCCGAATCAGTCAGTGAGGTTTAGTGAGGGCGGGAGCCCACCAGCTCCCGCCCTCTGCATCGATTGCCACCCCGGCGCGGTGTCCTCACGGGCCTCATCGAGCGATCTGGTCGCTCGGCATCCCGAGGGGTGCGGTCACCGTCGGGGTGAACCCTGTGGGGGACGAGTGTCCCCCACCCTTTCTTGAGATCTCGTGGCCTCGCCCTTCCGCAGGAGGCCGTTGTCCACGAAGAGGCACGTGAGCTGGTCGCCCACCGCCTTGTGGATCAGCTCGGCCACCGCGTCCACGAACGACGGCATGGACCGCCGCGTCGAGGAAGTTCTTGAGGACCGTCTTGCCCTGCCCTGCGGGGTGTGCGCCACCTCGGGATGGCACTGCACCGCGAAGGGGACCGTGGAGCTGGTCGCCTACCCGGTAGCGAGAAGCGCGCCCATCAGAATCGGATGGCAGGCCGGCCCCGTTGTGGTGGGATCTCGGGGTGGCCGGCGGGTACTCTCCATCTCCCGGCGCATCCGCTCGGCCTACCACTACCTTGAAGGGCTCGCGGAGCGGCGCGACCCCTCGTTGATGATGCGGATCTAGATGCGGCCGCCCTGTCCACCCTACATGCCCAGCTCGACCTCGCCCTGCGCGTAGGTGCGGATCTCGCCGCCGTGCACCTTCTGCCCGACCTGCCAGCCGCACCCCACGTCCCCATACGCCCCGCCCCCTGGCCTCTGGGCGCCGGGCGACCTTGCTCGTAGTAGAAGTCCCGCGCCGCCGCCGACACGATGGCGTCGGCCGCGTCGAGCGTCCCCTTCAGTTCCTCGTCCTCGAACACCGCGATGAACGCGGCCCCGTTCGTCTTCCGCTTGACCTCGGGATCCACACAGATGTCGCCGTCCGTGGTGGAACGGGCACTTGGAGCTGGGGGAACAGATTCATCTTGAAGCCGGCCGGGTGGAGGGGGCCCAACGGCCGGGGGCGCGAGGGGGTATGGATTCTGGTTCCTCTGGCTGAAGGGTTCCCCACGATCTCGGCTCGGCCCGATTTTTGGGGTATGGGGGGTGCCTGCCGCCCCAAAAGCCACCGGCAGGAGGGGCCCGCCGCCCCGATGCTGGGCGACTACGCGCCCCGGAGCTGGGAGGCAGCGACGCGGCCCTGAGCTGCGGGCCGAGCTGAGCCGCCGCCACGCCCTCAAGTATGTGAGGATATTAGGACTCTGACCCGTGAAGGGCGAGCCGCCCAGGCGACCCGCACCCGTCTCACACTACCCCCCGAGCCCGAGCTGCCCGAGCTGCACCGACGCTCGCCCAGCCCAGAACGTCAGCAGACGCCTCGACCGCCAGCGATCACGCGAGCTTGCGGCCCACGAGCCGGTGTGGATGACCAGGGCATGAGCCGCCGACGCTGGCTCGACCCTATCACCGATGCTGCGACGGGCACTTACGATGAACTACTCAACAACCGTTGGGGATCTCGGACTCGCGGCCGCGCGCCGTCCCGTATTTTCCCCATTCCGCCCCGGCCATCGGGCTACCGTAGACCCTCACTCTTCAATGTTGACGCCACCTTGAACGCGCCGCACGCCCCATCTAACTTCATTGAACTGTGCGAGGGATCAGAACTAGATCAGAACCACCCGCGAGAAGGCCCCTAGACGGCCCCAGGATCGACGCGAGTCGGAAACCGCCCCGGTGAGTCGTACGAGAGCGTTCTTGTGGCCGCCTCGCCCCGGTTCCGCGAAGGGTCCGGTCGACGCGAGGGTGGTCGCCGGCCACCCAGCGCCACGCCGGGGACCGGTGGACCGCGAAGGAGACAGGTCAGGTCGCCCGGTGGACGCGAAGAGGACAGGTGGTCGAGGACGGCGACCGCGAGGCGTGAGCTGGGGGCGCGAGGGAGAGAGGGTGAGGTGGAAGCGCGAGGGGCCGCGCTTCCCCCTCGCGTGCTGTTGACGAGGTTCTGCGGAGCCGGCGCGCAGCGCAGCGGAGCGCCCGGCGCAGCATGGTAGTTACCATGGTGGTTCTGCAGAACCGTGGTCTCGGGTTCTCCAGAACCGTGGTCTCGCGTTCTGGGGTGAAACCACGGTTCTCCAGAACCCTGGTCTCTGGGGGCCTCGTGAGAGACCACGGTTCTCCAGAACCCTGGTATGGGCTAGAACACCTAGAACGCTAGAACACCTATTCCGCCGGATCCTGCGCTCGACCCCTCGCGCCCCGGTCGTGGGCGCCTCGCGCCCTCCAGATAGACCGATGGCCCGGCCGGTCCTGCACCGGGCCACCGAGAGCTGCGGCCGCGCGCCTACGCCGCGAGTCGGCCGGCCACCGCGAAGGTGTAGGGTGATTCGGTGGTGAGCCGCCCCTTCGGCACCACTGATCTGTAAGTCATCGACCCACCGAGTCTAACCGGAAGCGCGCATCCTCAACGGGAGTATTTCGGGAGTACGGCAGCGCCCGCGGGCTCGGTCGCGGCCGCATCCTTCCGCTCGGTCATCCGGCTCAGCAGCGCACTACCGTCGCGGCGTGTACGGTTCGGGATGTACCGGGCGTACACGCTGAAGAGCATCTCGGGGCTCGTGTGCCCGAGCATCGCCGCCACCCAGGAGGGCGCTTCGCCGGCGGCGAGGGCGTTCGAGGCGAAGGTGTGCCGGGTCTGATACATGATGCGGCGCCGGAGGCCCGCCTTCATGAGCGTCGGATACCAAACCCTGTCCCGCAGAGCGTTCACGTTCAGAAGGCCCCCTGCCGGGCCCGTGAACACATAGTCCTGGCCGGGCTCGGGCGCTCCGCGACCCGCTTTGAGCCGCTCCGATGACTGCTGGGCCTTCTGGGCCTTGAGCGCGTCGATCACCGGGGGCAACAGGTCGATGTCGCGCACGCTGCTGGCCGTCTTGGGCGGGCCTTCCTTGCCGCGATAGCGGCCCGCGCGGATGCGGAGGATCCCACGGGTTCCGTCGACATCGCCCCACCGGAGCGCCGCCAACTCGTTCGGGCGGGCCCCCGTCCAGCAGGCGACGGTGAAGTAGGGCCGCCACCAGGCCGGGCACGCCGCCAGCAAGGCGGTCACCTCCTCCGGGTCGAGCGGATCGACCTCCGTCCGGGGCTCCCGCAGCGATCGGATGGTCTCGGTCGGGTCGTCGCGGAGGTACCGGCGGCGCACGGCCGTCCGCACAATCATCTTGAGGACGAGCAGCGTCAGGTTGGTGCGGCGGGCGGACAGCCCGGTATCGCGCAGCCCCGTGATCAGCTGGCGGATCCGTGACTCCGTGACCGCACTCACCCGGAGCTCCCCCACGACGGGCAGGAGCTGCGACTTCAGGATCTGCTGATACTGGGCCAGCGTCGACGCCTTCCATCCGGAGCGGCATTCGTCGATCCACGCCGCGGCGAAGGCGGCAAACGACGGCGCGTGTCGCTCATCCGGGGGCCGCTCGCCCCGATCGCGCGCGGCCAAGAGTTCCCGTTCGATGCGGACGGCTTCGTCCCGGCCGATTCCCCGGAAGGTGCGCTTTCTGAACCGCCCGTCGCGGTCATACCACCAGAGCTGATAGCCCGTCCGTGTGCGCTTGACCGCCATTAGCTGCCCTCCCGTTGATGACGTCGCTGGCTTCGCTGCTGCCGCACGCGCTGCTTCCACCGCTTGACGTGCCAGAGCCGGGCACACCGGCCCGTGCAGAAGATCTGATCCTCGCGGCCCCGGATGAAGAAATGCGCGCAGCGCGGGCATTGCCGCAGCCGCTTCGCGCCTGTCGCCAGCCCCCAGAGTTCCAGGTAGAGGGCATCCAGGAGCCGCCGAAGGGGAAACAGCGGGACCAGGCCCTGGCGCGCAGGCTGGGCGCCGAACTGCACGCCGCCGAGCTTGTCTCGGAAGAGGGCGGCCAAGGTCGGCCAGGTCGCCGTGGTGGGCTGCTTGTGCTGGAGGGCGTGGAGCGTCGCAACCCAGGCGCTCAGCTCGCGCAGGCACTCGCCGGTGCGGAGGACCCCGTCGGCCGCAAAGGCGTCATCCCCCGGGACGCCGACGCCGAGGCGTCCCCAGCGGTTGACGAACCCCCGCAGCGCCTTCGGATCGTCCGGGGTCACGTCTTGGGCATCGAGCAGGATCTTGGCGGCAATGGGGAGCGGCCGATAGAGGCGCGGAGCCACTGACGTCTCCGCTGGAACAAAGAGCCCGCCCGCCGGCCAGCCGAGGGTGAAGACGCTCACGGTCTCGCCCGGCGGGGGACTCGACAACGCCGAGAGGGGCCCATAGACGGAATCATCCACGAGCGCCTCGTGTCGCGCCCACGCCCACGGCGCGGACGGGGTCGGCTGCCCCATCCGCACGTGGCGCTCGGGGAGGGCCCGCCAGCGCGCGTCCCATCGGCCCTCGGGGTGCGCCAGGATCCGATAGGCCGGCCGGGGCCACTCCAGCTCGAAGGCCGTCCACCAGTCCTCGCCCGACAGACCAGGTCCTACGCGGCGTGTCTTGATGCTCGCGCGCATGCGCCCTCTCTGCGACTTGTGGGTATACGATCAGGTGCAATAGTACATACCCAAGAACATGGTCCAATGCAAGCACGAACATGCGGAACACAACGGGGAGGGCGAAGGCGACCACGCCGCGCCTGCAGGCGCGCCGGCTCTCGGTGGAGCAGGCCGCGCCCGTCCTGGGCGTGTCCGTGTACATGGTCAGCGCCTTGGTCCGACAACGCCGGCTGCCCTACTACCGCGTCGGGCGGCGGATCGTCCTCGACGGAAACGATCTCGAGCAGTTTCTCCAGGCCCACCGAGTCGAGACCCGCACGCGCTCGATCGACCCACCCCGCGGG
>DATHMJ010000150.1:0-4235 GCA_035487215.1 Gemmatimonadales bacterium | reverse complement strand
CCTTTGATCTGAACGTCGCCTTCCTGCATGATGTTGAAGAGGCCGACCTGCACCTTGCCGCTCAGATCGGGTAGCTCGTTGATGGCGAAGACACCGCGATTGGCGCGCGGCAGGAGGCCAAAGTGCATCGTCAGCTCGTCGGACAGGAGATGGCCCCCGCGAGCCGCTTTGATCGGGTCCACGTCGCCGATGATGTCGGCGATGGTCACGTCCGGCGTCGCGAGCTTCTCGACGTACCGCTGCGAGCGGTCGAGCCAGGCGATCGCCGTCGCGTCGCCGCACTCGGCGAGACGATCCCGCGCGTATTTCGAGATCGGCGAGAACGGGTCGTCGTTGACCTCGCTGCCCGCCACGATAGGCACGCGCTCGTCCAGCAGGGAGACCAGCTGACGCAGGATTCGGCTTTTCGCCTGACCCCGAAGCCCCAGCAGGATGAAGTGGTGTCGCGCCAACAGCGCGTTCACCAGCTGGGGAATGATGGTGTCCTCGTAGCCGACGATCCCGGGGAACAGGTCCTGGCCGGATGTGAGCCTGGTTACAAGATTGGTGCGGATTTCGTCCCGGACGGTCCGGCCGCGGAGGGGCGGCTCGGCCCAGGGACTGTTGCGGAGCTCCCCGAACGTCCGGGGCTCGATACCGTGCGATTTCACGAAGTTACCTCGACTGGCATACCCCGGCACCGCGCCGGGGTTCCTCTTTGCGGAACGTGACCCTATCGGGCCGCAGGGGCAAGCCCGGCAAGGACAAGGCCGTGCGCGCAATTGCTAAAGTGGCCCGCCACGGCGGCTTGACAAATGCCGATAGCGCCTTACCTTCGCTCGCCGTATGCCGGACGACAGTGGCGGCATGCGCGCTACACTTTACTGGACACCCAACCCCACGAAGGAGCACCACATGATGAAGACCCTTTGCCTGGCTGCAGTGCTTGCGGTCATGGCCTGTGCCGGTGAGAAGAAAGCGGACGCCCCAGCTTCGTCTGAAGCGCCGGCCGCCGCGCCCGCCGCTGGCGGCATGGACAGCACGATGCATCACGACAGCACCATGGCGCGGGACACCAGCAAGAAGATGTAAGCGCGCGAGCGCGATCGTCGCACTGTCGCCGCGAGCCCCGGGGATCCTCCCACGGGGCTCGGTCGTTTGCGCGCCTCAGCCGTCGAGGTCCTCCGCCCCGAATGGCAAGGTGACCACCCGCGCGGTCCTGCCGCCGGCCTCGACCTCCTCGCCCGCCTCGACCTCGCGCCGGATCGGCGAGAGTCCCAGCAGCCGATCGTCGAGCGCCAAAGTCGAGCGCACGCTTCCCACCGCACGTCCCGATGCGGTGACGGCGTCCCCCTCGAGGGGCGCCTTCCCTCGCCAGACGAGCCCCCGAAGCTCGCGATTGGTGTGCCCCCGGAAGTGCAGGCGCGCCACCGTTTCCTGACCGACGTAGCAGCCCTTGGTGTAGGAGAGGCCGCCCAATTGGTCGAATCGGACCTCCTGCGGCAGGGTTCGGTCGTCGATCTCGGCGCCCAGCGCGGGCCAGCCGGCCAAAATCCGCGCGGCCTCCGCGTCCTCCGGCGTTCCCGGGTCGACGCCGACCGCGACCAAAGCGTTCGCGAACTCGTCGATCGCGCCGCGAGGTCCGAGCGCGACGGCCGCGAACGGCGCGGTCTCGGGGGCCAGGCCGAGCAGGAGCCGGCCGTCGGGGTAGTCGAGGGTGGCGGTGCGGCCTGCGGCCTCCGGGATCGGCTTGATGGTCGAGCGGGCGAGCGCCGCGAAGGCTTGCGCCCCCACGAGCCACGCTACCGCCACTTGACCGGTGGCATCCGCGATCCGGGCCAGTCGAGGCGGCAGCTGTCGGCGGAACAACTCATGCGACGCGAGCCGTCCTTCGATGGGGGCGATGAGCGCGAAGCGCTCCGGCTCGCGAAACACCCAATAGTCCACCACGATCGCGCCCTTGGGTGTCAGGAGCGCGCCGTAGATGAGGCTGTGCTCGCCCGGCTTGTCGAGATCGTTGGTGAGCAGACCCTGGAGACAGGCGAGCGCGGCCGGTCCGTCGACCCAGAAGACCGCGGGCTCGCCCACGACGACCACGGCGCCTCGACGGAGCCGGTCGAGCCGCGGGCGGTCGTAGGGTAGCTCACGCGGCGGCATCGGCCCACGGGAGGTCGGAGGGTTTGCGGCCGGCGAGATCGGGCCAGACGAGGTCGGCGTCCGCCAGCGCATCGGCCGAGTGGGATGTGGCGAGCGCGGCGCATCGGAGACCGGCGGCGCGGGCAGCTGCGAGGCCCGGCAGGGAGTCCTCGACCACCACGCAGTCGGCCGCGTCGACCGCCAGCGCGCGGCGAGCCCGGAGGTACCCTTGTGGATCGGGTTTGGAGGCCGACACGTCTTCGGCGGCGATCACCACGCGGAAGTGCTCGCGCAATCTGGCCACCTCGAGCACCAGCTCGATCTCACGTCTGAGGGCCCCGGACACGACGGCGAGGAACAGGCCGTCCGCGGCGGACGCGCGCACGAAGTCCACCGCGCCCGGGACCAGTGTCATCGAGTGCCGGATCGCGGAGCCGTAGTGACGTGCCTTCCGCTCGATCGCGTCGGCGAGGGTCGCGGCGTCCGTAGCGCGGCCATGGCGCTCGAACGTGAACCGGAAACATTCGCGATCGTCGAAGCCGAGGTATTCGCGGTAGTAGCGTTCGCGATCCAGCGTGATGCCGTACTCGCCGAGGGTCTCGGTGAGCGCCTGGCAATGCTGCGGCTCATCGTCGATGATGACGCCGTTGAAGTCGAAAAGGATCGCCCGGGTCATTCGTACATTCCCGCTGCCTGGTACGACCGGTCGAGCAGCTCCACCGGATGCACGACGGGGATTCCCAAGCCCGACGTCCGAAGTCCCGCGCCGATCTGCATGAGACATCCTGGATTGCCGGTCGTCACGGCGTCGAGGGCAGGCTTGGCCGCGTGAAAGTCGCGCAACTTGGCGTCGAGCACCGAGCGCGCGAGGCCCGGATGCAGCAGTGAATAGATGCCCGCGCTGCCGCAGCAGCGATCCGACCCCGGCAGCAGCCGCAGGCGGAGGTCGGGGATCGCCTCGAGCACGGCCAGCGGCGCGGTGTGGACGCGCTGCGCGTGCTGCAGGTGGCAGGGCGCGTCGTACGCGACTTCGAGCCGGAGCGGCGCTCCCCGCCTAGGCCCCCGCTCGGCGAGGAGCTCGGAAACATCGCGTACCTTGGCCCCGAATCGTGCCGCGGCATCGGTGCCGAGCAAATGACCATAGTCCTTGAGCAGGGCCCCGCACCCCGCGCTGTTGACCGCGATCGCGTCGCCCTTGTCCGATAGCGCGGCGACGTTTTGCGCGGCGAGCGCGGCGGCGCCTGCGCGATCGCCCGCGTGCTCGTGGAGCGCGCCGCAACAGACCTGAGCGTCCGCGTCGCGCACTTCGTAGCCGTTGGCCTCGAGCGTACGCCGGGTGGCCGCATGCACGTGGGCGAACAATCCATCCATGACACATCCGCGGAACAGCACGACGGACGGGCCGGTCGTCGTGGCGTTCGGCGTGGTCTCCGCGCCGGCTCGCCGTGCGCGGGCCCCATTCGTCGCGGATACCCGCCCATCTCCTGTCGCCGCCAGCATCGCCATCGTGAAACCGAGTCTGCCCCGGCCGGCGAGGCGCGCCGGAACCCCGGTTGCCCGCAGGAGCCGGCCGGCCCCGAACAGCGCCCGCCAGAGGGCGCGGATGCGGAAGACGGCAAGCCCTAGGCGCGCGGGGAGCGGGAGCCCTCGGGCGCGGAACAACTGTTCGCGCGCCGCCTCGAGTCCGCGGCCGTACCCGACGCCGGACGGGCATGCCGGCTCGCAGCCACGGCATCCGAGGCAGGCGTCGAGGTGGGCAATCAGGCCGTCGTCATCCGGCTCGAGCTCCCCGCGCTCCAACGCGCGCATGAGCACGATCCGTCCGCGCGGGCTGTCCGACTCGTCGCCGGTGGCGAGATAGGTTGGGCACGCCGGGAGGCAGAACCCGCAGTGGACGCATGGATCCAGCGCGTGGTACCCGAACGCCTCGGCCGGAGCGCCCGCTTCAGCGTCAGCCCTCACGTCTCACCGTTCTCGCTTCCTTCCAGTGCTACGGTCAACGCCTGCTTCGGATCGAAGGTGTCCCGAAGGCGGTTGACCAGATGGCCCATCCCCTCACGGTACGCACCGAAGTGTCCCAGCGTCCGCCGGATTGGCCAAGGCGCGCGCTCCAACGTCAT
>DATHMJ010000149.1:0-3720 GCA_035487215.1 Gemmatimonadales bacterium | reverse complement strand
CTGGACCTGGAAGCGAGGGCCCGCGATGTGCCGGAGCCACGCCTCAGCCATCTGACTCCGCGCCGAGTTATGGGTGCACAGGAAGAGAACCCGCTCCCATGAGGCCTGTACCGAGTTGCGTACGACGCCACTGGCTTCACGTCTTGGCCGGAACGGCAAGTCCTCGCGCCAGAGCCACCACACGACGATCGCAAACCCGGCCACGAGACCGGCAGCCACCAGGAGGGATAGCGAAATCCCAATCAAGCTACGAGGCCCTTCCGGCAAATCTCCGCGCAACTCCAGCCACGGCGATATTTGACTCGAAACGTAACGGAAACGCAACGGACGGGTACGGGCCGAACTACCGACTCCTATCGCCGACCAAGTCACGAGGCGCCAGCAGCTGGAACGCGACCTGGCCGCTCACCGTGATCAGGGCGATGTGCAGAAAGGCGAGTCCCCAGCCCATGACCGACATGCCGCCGGACAAATCCAGGATCCAGCCGATCGCGATCGGCCCGACGAACCCTCCCGCGTATCCGGCCATCGAATGCACCGCGAGCGTAGCCCCGCGCCGTCGTGGATCGGCACTGCCTGCCGCCCCGGCGGTGAGAGACGAAGAGTCCAGCCAGATCAGCAGACCATAGACCAAGACCAGCGCGGCCGCGAGCGGGTAGGATCGCGGACCGAGAAAGCCAATTCCGGCGGCGCAGACCGCGCACGACGTCATGGCCAGGAGTACCAGGCGCTGTCGCCCGAGCCGAATCGACACCTCGTTCCCGGCGACGCTGGCCCACGTCCCGGCGAGCCCCATCGTCATTACGATGACGGTCGGCGCGAGCCAAGGATTCTTTTCTCCGGTCGTCGTCGCCACATAGGCCAGGAACGCCACCGCCCAGCCGCGCAGGGAGTTCATCTCCCAAGTGTGCGCGCAGTAAGCCAGCGCGTAGGCCATCGCGGAGCGATTGCGGAGCACTGGACGAAAGTCGAACAAGGAGGTGGGCGACATCTCATGGGTTCGACGCTCACGAGCCGGTGCCCACCAGAACACGATCAGCCAGGCGACCAACGCCGCCAGGGCGGCCCCGACGAATGCCCCATGCCAGCCGTGCCACTGGCTCAGCGTGGCGGCGAACATGAACGACAGTGCCCCGGCGATGCCAATGCTGGCCGCGTGCCCAGCGACAGCGCGCGACATCAACACGGGGTCCACGCGGTCGGCCAGCAACTTCAACCCCGTCATATAGGTACCCGCCCATCCCACGCCGGCCAGCGCGCGCGCCGCAACCGCGCTCCAGAACCCATCCGCGAAGACAGCGAAGCCGAGATGACTCGCGATCGTCAGTGCCACCCCGGAGAGATAGACCGTACGTGCATCGACCCGGTCCGTCAAGGTGACGAGGACGGGCACAGCCAGGGTATAGGCCGCGTAGAAAACCCCGGTGATCCAGCCAGCCTCGCCATTGGTGAGATGCCATTCGTCGATGAAACCGGGGAGCAGTGCGGGCCACGTGTACGCACCGATCTGGGCGCAGACCTGAGCCGCGCACACGCAGGTGACGAGGCGAGCGGGAGTCAGGACTATTGGGCCTTCAGCCAAGCATCCAGGCGTTCTTGGATCTGATCGCGGACGCGACGGAAGGTCGTGAGCCGCTCCTCCTCGTCGCCGGTGGCTCGGGATGGATCTTCAAACGACCAGTGCAGCCGCTTTACGAAGCCGGGCACGAATGGGCACCGCTCATTGGCGTCGTCGCAAACCGTGATGAGATAGTCCCACGGTGGCGGCGTGATGTCTTCATATCGCTTCGAGGCATGCCCGCTGATGTCGATCCCGCGCTCCGCCATCGCTCGGATCGCCAGGGGGTTCACGGAGGTCTTCTCGGTTCCGGCGCTTCCGGCCTCGAACCGATCGCCGGCCAGGGCCCGGAGAAAGCCCTCCGCCATCTGACTCCGCGCCGAGTTGTGCGTGCAGAGAAACAGGACACGCGGTCTGGTCACGTGAGAAGTCGCTCCACGATCACGCAATCGCGCCACTCCCCTTCGAGCTTGCCGTGGCGGTGGTATACCCCGACCACCCGGAAGCCACACCGCTCGTGAAGGGCCAGGCTCGCGATATTCTCCGGGAAGATACGTGACACGATCTTCCAGAAGCCCCGTTCGGCATAGGCGTGGCAAAGCGCCTCCAGGGCCGCACGCCCGGCCCCACTACCGCGGGCCGCCCGAGCCGCGTACACCGAATGCTCGGCCACGCCCGCGTAGGCGGGACGACTGCGGTAGGCACCCGCGCTCGCCCACGCCACAATCTGCCCATCTCGCTCCACCACCACAGTGGGAAACCGATCTCCCTTCTCCACCAGTTGCGCGCTGAGTTGCTCCGGTGTGCGTGGTTCGGTCTCGAACGTGGCAATCCGGTCTGCGATGCCCTCGTTGTAGATCGCCGCGATGGCCGCCGCATCGGCCGGCGTCGCCAGTCGCGTCCGAAGGGCGCCGGCGATCATCGCGCGGGCGCGGACACGGCCAGAGAGCACGCCGAGCTCACGCCGCCCGGCGTCGATCCTTCTGGCGTCCAATGCAGCAGGACTCCCCCGGCCCGCAGGCCCGCGCCCAGACTCACGCGGCGCTGATAGTCGCGATCACCAGGATCACCGGCATCCCTCCGAAGTGGTCGCGAAGACACCGGCCAGCAGCAGTCCGATCAGGCCGGTCACGTATACCCCGACCCGCGAGCCATGGGTGGCGAAGATCCAGTCTCGACACTTCAGAGCGGCGGCGCTCATCCCGCGCGCGTCGTGATGACGTCGGGCGCGGATTTTGGTAATGCCGGAACTAGCCACCGGAAAAGCCCGGTCGCCGCCGCCGCGCCCAGCAACTGAGCCACGATGAAACCGGGCGCGTCCGACGGCCGGATGCCGGCGAATGTATCCGTCGCGGCCCGCGCCAGTGTCACTGCGGGATTGGCGAAGGAGGTAGAGGCGGTAAACCAGTACGCGGCCGTGATATACGCAGCCACCGCGAACGGTACCGCCGATGAACGCGACCGGACACATCCCCAGATAACGGCTAGCAATCCGAACGTAGCTACGAACTCGCTGAACATCTGCGCAGGGCCGGAGCGAATGTGCTGCGATGGAAAGAGCAGAGGTAGTTCGAACATCACATGTGCCGCCACGACCCCGGCGAACGCGCCGAGCACCTGAGCGCCGACGTATGGCCCCACGTCGGCCCAGGCAATGCCCCCGAGACTCGCGTCAGCGAGCGTGACCGCGGGGTTGAAATGAGCGCCCGAGATCGGCCCGAAGGTGAGGATGAGCGCCACGAGCGCGGCACCGGTTGCGATCGTATTGGCGAGCAAAGCAACCGCCACGTTACCACCTGCAAGGCGTTCCCCCATGATCCCGGATCCGACGACAGCTGCCAGCAGCATCGCCGTGCCGACACCCTCGGCTACCAAACGCGCGCTCAGATCGGATCGCCCGCTCACCCGACGTCCTCCAGGTCACCGCTCGACCCTCTCATCGCGCAATATCTCCTTTGTCCACCAATTCGGGTTGATGTTTGAGGACAAAACATTTACTCGCACCGCCGGATGGTGTGGAATGACCGCTGCACCGGCTTCAAGTTCTCAACGAGGCGATGCATCGAGATGAATGCCTCAGGATTGAGGCAATAGTAGACCCACCGCCCCTCCTTCCGATCCGTGACGACGCCGGCATCCTTCAGCACCTTGAGGTGAAACGA
>DATHMJ010000148.1:0-2502 GCA_035487215.1 Gemmatimonadales bacterium | reverse complement strand
CAATCTGGTCATCAACCGCCGCGCGCGGCTCGGGCTCAAGGTGAGTCTGCTGGCGCAGGACACCGATTCCATCGGCGCCTACGTCGATGCCGTGACTCCGGGTGGTCCGGCAGCCAAGGCGGGCATTCGCTCTGGCGATATCATCATCAAGCTCGGCGGAAAGTCGCTGCTCGGCGCGCCGGATGTGCCCGAAGCCCGGGGACGCTCGCTGCCGGGCCTCCGGTTGATCGAGGTGGCGGCGCGATTGGGGCCCAACGACACAGTGCAGGTGGAGTTTCAACGGAGCGGGACCAAGCAGCACGTCGGGCTGGTCACCGCCGGCGACCCCGCCGTGCTCGGGCTCGGCGGTCCGCGCGTGCTTCCCTTTGTGATGCCGAACGGGCCGGACGTCGAAGCCCTGGGCGGCGGATCCGACCTCGAGAATCTGGACGTTCGGCTGCCGCGCGTGGCGATGTTGATCGGGGGCGAGCTTTCCGAGCTCGAGCTTGCCCCGCTCAACCCGGAGCTCGGCCAGTACTTCGGCACCAGCGAGGGAGTCTTGGTTGTCAGCGCGCCGAAGGGCTCACCCCTCGGTCTCAAGGGCGGCGACGTCGTGCAGTCGGTCGACGGCCGCAAACCCGCCAGCCCCGCGCAACTGCTCAGGATCCTGCGCAGCTACGACAGCCAAGAGACGTTCAAGATCGACGTCCTGCGAAACCGTAAGCACGAGACGCTGACCGCCAGGCGCGAAAGCAGGCAGTAGTCGAGCCCGCGGTCTATCGCTCGCTGCTGACCGCCTTCAGTGCCAGGACCCCGCGCTGTTCCCGTTCCGGATGGACCTTTCCCGCCAACGCAGCAAACTGACCCGGATCGAGACTCTGGAAGCCGTCGCTGAGTGCCGTCCCCGGATCGGGATGCACTTCGACGATCAAGCCGCACGCGCCGGCAGCGAGGGCCGCCAGGCTGAGGGCCGGAACCAGTGAGCTGACACCTGCCGCGTGGCTCGGGTCGACGACGACCGGCAGATGCGTGCGCTCCCGCACCAGCGCGACGGCGTTGAGATCGAGCGTGTGGCGGGTGGCTCGCTCGAACGTGCGAATCCCCCGTTCACACAACACGACGTTCGGGTTGCCCTCGGCCAGGATGTACTCCGCCGCCATCAGCCATTCCTCGATCGTGGCACCCGCGCCCCGCTTGAGCAGGATCGGCTTGCCACTTCGGCTCGCCGCCCTGAGCAGGGAGAAGTTCTGCATGTTGCGCGCGCCGATCTGGAGCATGTCGGCGAAGTGGGCGACGAGCGGTACCTCCTCCCAACTGAGCACTTCCGTCACCACCGGAAGGCCGGTTTGCTCCCGCGCGCGCGCCAGATACCGCAGGCCTTTTACTCCCAGGCCCTGGAAGTCGTAGGGCGATGTGCGGGGCTTGTACGCGCCCCCGCGCAGCATGTCTCCGCCCGCCCCTGCCACGATCACAGCTGTCTCGAGAATCATCGACTCGCTCTCGACCGAGCACGGGCCCGCGATCAGGATCGGGGTCTTGCCCCCGAACTCGCAGTCGCCGACGGCGACGACGGTGCCCGAAGGATTGCGCCGGCGGTCCACCAGCGGGATCTCCGGCTTCTGCACGTAGTGCGCGGGGGTCGGCACCGGCGTGGCGAAGCGGAGCGCCCCGTCGGGCCACGCCTCATAGCTGCCGAGGATCACCAGCTCCGCGGCAAGGGCCTCGAGCTCCTCCAAGGCTTCAGCGACCCGCGGATCGGTCGCGGCACCACCCACGTCCACATAGAAGCGGTAGGTCCACGGCTTCGAGCGCTCGGGCCGTGACTGCAGCGCGGTCACGTTGACGCCTCGGGCGCCGAAGGCTTGCAGGGTGAGCGCGAGACTTCCCGGCTTGTGATCCACGCAGACGATCAGCGAGGTCTTGAACGGACCGTTCGGATTCTGCGGCACCGGCGCGTCCGCCCGAGTGAACGTCAAGAACCGGGTTTGATTGGAGGAATCGTCTTCGATACGCTCGGCGAGCGGGACCAGCCCATGGGCATCGGCGGCGTGCCGCGCGGCAATGGCGGCGAGGGCGCGATTCCCCTCTCGCGCGACGATCGCCGCGCTCCCCGCGGTATCCCAGGCGCTCACGAGCTCGACGTGGGGCAGATGCTTCGCCAACCAGATGCGACACTGGCCGAGCGCGACTGGATGCGACAGAACCCGGCGCAGCCCCGCGAGATCGGTTCCGGGCAGGCCCATCAGCGTATGATGAACCGGAAGCATCACCTCGTGGGTGAGGCGCAGCGTCCCGTCGCCGAACGCCTCCTGGAGCAGGTCGTACGTCGTCGTGACCGAGCCGATCAGGGAGTTCTCGATCGGCAGAATGCCGGCTTCGGCGCGTCGCTCGCGCACGGCGGCGACGACGTCCTGCACCTCCCGGCAGGAGACGGCTTCCAGATCCGGCCAGCGCCGGCGGGCTGCGGCTTCACTGAACGAGCCGATGGCGCCCTGGATCGCTACGCGCATACGGAGCAAGCTC
>DATHMJ010000147.1:0-3383 GCA_035487215.1 Gemmatimonadales bacterium | reverse complement strand
ACTCGTCAGTGCGGCGCGCCTCCCGGAGCGTGGCGACGTGATCAACGTTGATGTACAAGCGGAAGCCGCTGGCCGTCATTGCTCGTGGGTCCCGTGCCCGTTAAGTTCGCACACCGTCCCCTGCCGCGTGAGCACCCCGTGATTCCACGCTCGTCACCGCTCTTGCTGCTCGCTGTCGTCGCTTGCGGCGGCGCACCCGGTCCGTCCGCCTCGGCCGGCCCCGCGCCGTCACCGGAGCAGGCCGTGAGAAGCTTTATGCAAGCGGCCGCCGACAGCAACCTCGGCCGCATGGCCCAGCTCTGGGGCACCCGCGCCGGCGCCGCGGCCAAGACCGGCCAGCCGCCCGACTACGAGCGCCGCATCGCCATCATGCAGTTTTATCTCAGTGGGTCGCCCTATCGCATCGTTCCCGGCGCTGCTGCCCAGATCGAGCCCCCGCCGGGCGCCGCGCCCGCGGGCACAACGAAGGACAAGCTTCCGGGCCCCGGAGACGAGCCAGCCAACGCCCGACAGGTCGTGGTGCAGCTCGACCGGCAGGGCTGCGCGAAGTATGTCCCGTTCCTCGTGATCAAGGCGGTCGACAACAGTTGGATCGTCAATCAGGTGGATCTGGCCGCGGCCGGGCATCCGAAGCGCCCCTGCACGCAGGCCACACCGGGCAAGGATACGACGGCGGCGGCCAAGGACTCTAACTAAGGAACCTGGCGGGAGGGTCGGCGGTTACTCCGTGAGCTCGAGCAGGATGCCGGCGGTTGCCTTCGGGTGGATGAATGCGATCCGGCGGCCGCCGGCTCCTTTGCGGGGTAGCTCGTCCACCAGCCGATAGCCGGCCGCGCGGCAAGCGGCGACGGCGGCGTCCAGATCGGGCACGCGGTAACAGATGTGATGGATGCCCGGGCCCCGCCGAGCGAGGAACTTGCCGATGGGAGTCTGGGGATCGGCCGACGTGAGCAGCTCGACCTCCGCGTCGCCGAAGGACAGGGAAACGATGTCCGCGCCGTCGGCGGTCTCCGGCGGATGCGGGACGAGGCCGAGCACATCACGATAGAAGGCGAGCGCCGAGTCGAGGTCCGACACGGCAACGCCGACATGGGCAATGCGGGGGCGATCGGTCACGATGGCTCCTGGGGTCACTCGAATGGAGAATAACGTCATGAGCGCCACGAACACCCTCCAGGTCACCGACGCCAACTTCGCGAGCGAGATCGAGCAGTCGTCAGGGCTCATCCTCGTGGACTTCTGGGCGACGTGGTGCGGACCCTGCCAGGTGGTGGCGCCGGTGCTGGATCAGCTCGCCGGGGAGTACAACGGCCGCGCGCGGATCGCCAAGCTCGACGTGGACAGCAACCAGCGGACCGCGATGCGGTTCAACGTGCGGTCCATTCCGAGCATCCTCTTCTTCCTGAACGGCCGCCATGTGGACACCGTGATCGGTGCGGTTCCCAAGGCCACACTCGAGAGCAAGATCAAGCAACATTTGACTTGACCGCTACGCTGTATGTGGTCGCCACTCCGATAGGCAATCTGGCCGACCTGAGTCCACGGGCCGCGGATTGCCTGCGGCAGGTGGCGGTGGTCGCGGCCGAAGACACGCGCCGCACCCGCGGGCTCCTGAGTCATCTGGGCGTGCGGCCGCAGCTCCTCAGCTTCCACGCGCACTCCGGCCCCCGTCGCATCGAACTCCTCCTCGAAATCCTCGGCTCCGGTCGAGACGTCGCGCTGGTGACCGACGCCGGCACGCCCGGCGTGAGCGACCCGGGTCCGGAGCTGGCGGAAGCCGCCCGGGCCCACGGCTTCCCGGTGGTCCCCATCCCTGGCGCTTCCGCCGTGACGACGGCCCTCTCGGCATCGGGGCTGCCGGCGGACCGCTACCTGTTCCTTGGATTCATGCCCCGCAAGGGTGCCGAGCGCGCTCGACTGCTGGCCCGGGCGGCGGCCGAGGAGTGGAGCGTCGTGTTCTTCGAGGCGCCGCCCCGGCTCGCGGCCCTGCTGAAGGACTTGAGGAGTGCCGCGGGCTCCGACCGCCGCGCGGTGGTCACCCGCGAGCTGACCAAGATGCATGAGGAGTTCCGGACCGGAACCCTGGCCGAGCTGGCGGATTATTATTCGCGTGAGGAGGCGAGGGGTGAGGTCACCGTCGTGCTGGCGGGCACGGGAGAAGCTCCGGTTTCGCCGGATCGGTCGGACGAGGCACGGGCCCTGGCCACCCGCCTTCTCGCTGAGGGCGTGAGCCGTCGCCAAGCGGCGCAACAAGTCGCGGCCGAGCTGGGATTGGCTCGCAACGAGGCATATCGGTTGGTCACCGAGCTATGAGAGGCACCGGATGAGCCGATGGGCGGGTGCACGCGGGTTCGCGCTGGCGACGCTAGTCTTGCTGAGCACCGCAGCGCGCCCGGACCCAACCCCAACCCCGCCCCCGCCCGTGATGACCGTCGGCCGGCTGCACTATGACGGTGGCGGCGACTGGTACGCGAATCCGTCCAGCTTGCCCAATCTCCTCACCGCCATCCGCACCCGTACCACACTTCGCGTCGGGACTCAAGAAAAAGTCGTCACCTTGGCGGACGAGGACCTGTGGACCATTCCCTTCCTCCATATGACGGGGCACGGAAACGTCCACTTCTCGGATCGCGATCTGGCCACGCTGCGCGAGTGGCTCCGCCAAGGTGGCTTTCTCCACGCCAGCGACAACTACGGGATGGATGCGTCCATCCGGCGGGAGTTGGCGCGGTTATTCCCCGACCATCCCCTGGTCGAAGTGCCGCTCGACCATCCGATCTACCATCTGGTGTACGACTTCCCGAAGGGGCTGCCCAAGATTCACGAGCACGACGGCAAGCCGGCCCAGGGGTTCGGCATCTTTCTCGACGGCCGTCTCGTCGTATTCTATGACTACCAGTGTGACCTGGGCGACGGCTGGGAAGATCCCGATGTGCACCACGATCCGCCGGAGAAACGCGAGGCCGCGATCCGCATGGGTGTGAATCTCTTCGCCTACGCTGTGGGCTACGGCGGATGACCGCGATCGCCACCGTTCAGGCGCTCGAGCGCTTGGCGCGACCGCTCCGGATGCAGAGCCGGGCGGGATGGGCGGCGGGGGCGCTGGGCCTCGCCGCCCTCATGCTCGGATGCGTGGCGTGGCTCGCGCGACTCAACGTGTTGACGGCGCCCTGGTGGGTGCTGGCCGCGTGGGCGCTCGCGTTGCTCGCGCTCGCGGTGGTGATCGCTCTCGCGCTGCGGCACGATGCCGGCATCGGGCTGCGGAGCATCGCTCGACGCCTCGAGGAACACGGCGGCTGGCGCGAGGGCGCGATTTCCACGCTGCTCGATCCGCCCGCGCCCGGCACGAGCGACGCGCTGCTCGGCCTGGCCGACCAGCGAGG
>DATHMJ010000146.1:0-4161 GCA_035487215.1 Gemmatimonadales bacterium | reverse complement strand
CGACGATCCTGCACGACCTGCTCGCGCAGGATCCCGCCCACCGGGTCCCGCTGACGTGGGAGGTCGATCGCCCGTTTCCACCGCCGGAGACCGCGACCTACGAGACCGACCCGCGCATCGCCGAGGTCCAGGCCCAGCTCGACATGAGCGAGCTCCTGATCCCGGGCTTCAAGGCGATGCATCCGCTCGGCGCGCGCATCGCTCAGGAATGCGTGCGCATCACCGCCGCCGACTTCCGCAGCATGATCTTCCCGACCCAGTATCGTGTTCCGTCGTACGCTCGGTGGCTCCTCCACGAGGCGGACATGGCCCCCGCCTACCGTTGGCACCGCCGCTTCCTGCAGGCGCTGCAGTCACGCCACCGCGCCGCGCGCTGGGTGCTGAAATCGCCCGGACACGTCTGGTGCCTTGGCGGACTCCTCGCCGAGTACCCGAACGCGCTCCTCGTGCAGACCCATCGTGACCCGCTCCGGATCATCGCATCGCTGACGTCACTGCGCGCGACCCTGCGCCGCCTGGCGAGCGACGATCCGTCGACGGCGAGCGACGCCGCGGAGTTCGCCGACTACCTGATCGATGGTCTCGACCGCTCCGTCACGGCACGCGAGGATGGCACGGTTCCAACGGACCGGATCGTCGACGTGCAGTTCACCGCCTTCATGGCGGACCCGTTCGCCACCATCCGGACGATCTACGAACGCCTCGGACTCGAGCCCACGGGGGAGGTCGAGCGGCGGATGCGCGACTTCCTCGCCGTGAATCCGCAGGACAAGCACGGCCGGCATCACTATACCTTCGCCGACACGGGTCTCGACGAGGGCGAGTGGCGCGAGCGAGCTCGCCGCTACCAGCAGTACTTCGACGTCCCGAGATCCTGATGCCCTAGGCCCTAGGGGTCGATGTGCCTCACCGTACGGGGGCGGCGGACGTCCGCGCTTCGCGCCTCGCGCAGCCTCGTCAGGCGCTTCACCAGGCGCCTGACCCACCCGACGTCGAGTCCGGCACGCTCCACCGCCCGCGCCGTGCGCACGACGGCCTTCCTGGCCTGATCACGCGCGTGCTCGAGATCACGCCGCGCGCCCCGCAGCCGTTCACGAGAACCCGGCGCATCGGGAAAGATTCCGCGCTCTTCGCGCATCGCCGCTCCCTCCCCTCGCGACCCGAGTTGGAAGGAGAGGGCCGGGTTAGGTGATAGTGGCCCAGCCCTCTCCAAGCCCCCGGACCGCTCTCCGGAATCCGACAACCGGAAGCCGCCCGACGACTCGCGCGCACTCCATCCCTTTGCGGGCTGCGCGTCAATCCCCCGGGGCCGCATGCGAGCCACGCTGCCCGATCACGCGCCGCATACGCGCGTTTTCCGATTGACCGCAGCACCTTGCGTCGCGTACGAGCCGTCTCATGACGCGTGCCGCCATGGTTCTGCTCGCCGCTCTCGTCCCCGCGACCGCGCGCGCGGGCGCGGCGTTACCGTTCCCCGATGGTTTCCTCTGGGGCACCGCGATCAGTGCCTTCCAGAGCGAGATGGGCGTCGGTGCGCCGACCGACCAGGACACCGACTGGTGGGTGTGGGCCCACGACCCCCAGAACACCGCCGATCACCTGGTGAGCGGCGATCTCCCGGAAGCCGGGCCGGGGTTCTACGGTCTCTTCCAGACGGACGCGCGCCTGGCGCAGCGCGGCCTCGGCAGCAACGCGCTCCGGCTGTCGATCGAGTGGAGCCGCATCTTTCCCGCTTCCACCGCGGCGGTCGACGCCTCGGGCGGCTTCACGCCTGCGGTCCTGGCTGCGCTCGATGCGCTCGCTGATCAGACGGAGGTCACGCACTACCGTGCCGTGTTCACGGCGCTCCGGGCGCGGCATCTCGAGCCGGTGGTGACGCTCAACCACTTCAGCCTGCCCCTCTGGGTGCACGAGCCGATCGCCGTGCGCGACGCCTTCGCGCCACTGAACGGCTTCAGTGACCCGGTCCCCCCCGGCCTCACGCACGCGGGGTGGCTCGACCCCTCGATCGTCGACGAGTTTGCCAAGTTCGCGGCCTACGCGGGCTGGAAGTTCGGCGACCAGGTCGATCTCTGGTGCACGATCAACGAGCCCGTCGTCGTGCTGGTGAGCGGCTTCATCAACATCGGCGGCGTGGGCGGCAACTTTCCGCCCGGCGCGTTCAACTTCGCCGCCGTGTTGCAGGCGATCCCGCAGCTACTGGCGGCGCACGCCCGTGCCTACGACGCCCTCCACGCGACCGATACCGTCGATGCGGACGGCGACGGCATCGCCGTGCAGGCCGGCATCGTCCACAACATGGTGGCGTTCCACCCTGCCGACCCGATGCGCGCCCTCGACGTCAGTGGCGCTGCGCACGCCGACTACATCTACAACCAGGTCTTCCTGAACGCGATCACCACCGGGGCCGCCGACCTGAACCTGGACGGCGACACCAGCGACGCCGGGGAGACCCGTCCCGACCTCGCCGGACGGAGCGACTTCATCGGTGTCAACTACTACCTGCGCGCCACGGTGACCGGGCTCGGCGCCAGCGTGACGCCATACATCCCGCTCTTCGACTTCCTGCCGACCATCACCTACCAGACACCCCACAGCCCGAGCGCGCCCCCCTGCCCCAGCACCTGCTCCGACTTCGGCTGGGAGATATACCCGTCCGGCCTGCGCGAGGTCCTCACCTTCGTCGGCACGCTCGGCGTGCCGGTCTACATCACGGAGAACGGGATCGCCGACGCCGCCGACGCGCTGCGGGCCCGGTACGTCTTCGATCACCTGGCGACGCTCCAGGGAGTGATCGCCGATCACGTCGCCGACGTTCGCGGCTACTTCCACTGGTCGCTCACGGACAACTTCGAGTGGTCGAGCGGCTACTTCCCGAAGTTCGGGCTGGCGAGCTTCGACGCGGTGACCGGAAGACGTAAGCTGCGGGCGGGGGCGCGCCCGTTCCGCTCGATCGCGAGGCACGACGGGATCAGTCGGGGCCTCGCGTCCCGCTTCGGTCCGTAGCGATTCACCGGCGGAACACGGACCATGCGAGGGCGCCCGCGACGACCGCGGCGAGCCAGCTGGCCAAGATGATGATTCGGGTGAAGAAGCGCCAGCGCTGCTGCTCTTTCAGCACCACGAGGGGCATCGCCAGGCCCGCCTTCTCCTCCGCCTCGATGCGTGTCTCGTAGATGCGCTCGAGGGCAGCCTTCACGTCCAGTGGCGCCCGCCCCCCCCACCGCACCAGCTCGATCACGTCGCTCAGGTCGGCCGCGGTGAGACCCATCTCGTCGAGCGGCTCCAGGTCCGCGTTCCCCTGCTCGAAGTAGGCAACCGCCTGCCGCACCCGCCGGTTGGTCACTGCCCCGCCTCCTGCTCCATTCTACATGGGGTCGGCCCCAGATACGATGTAGCCGGTGAGCCCGGGGGGGCCCGCCAGCCGGCCGGGCAGCTGGGCCCGGAAAGCGGCCATGTGTTCGGTCCCGAAGTGCCGGACGAGCGCCTCCTCGCTGTCTCGACGCGTGGCCGCCATCATGGTCCGGGCGGCGCGCACGACGTCGTCGCGACGCTCCGGGCGCACGGCCACCGTCCCTGCAATGACGATCATGTCACCTCCTCGGGAACCAGCTCGAAGACCGGATGGTTCGCTGCGACGGCCCCGAACGCCTCGGTCGGCGACCCCGCAGGCACCGTGAAGTAGCGTTGCACGGTCATCTTGAAGCGATCCAGGTAAGCCTTCAGCAGCGCGGGCTTGTCTGCGTCGGCGACCGGACGGAGCCGAAACGTCCGTCGGCGAAAACCCTTCCGGAGCGCGACCGAGCCACTCGCGCGTGCGTTCCGGACCCACTGGGTCTCCCCGCGCGGGGCGACCAGGAAGAGCCGGCCGCCGCGCTCCAGGACGTCGACCGGCGTCGAGTAGAGCCGCCCGCTCTTCCGCCCGCGCACCTGGAGCTGGTAGTTGTGCGGCAGGCCGAGCCCCAGCCCGACCAGCGTCCCGAAGACGCGGTTGAAGATGCGCTCGACGACCGATGGGGTCTCGAACCTGGCGGACGCCGTGCTCATGGGTGCCGCATAGTCCCCACGGGCCGCCCGCCGTCAAGGGCCGTAACCGCAAGCTGGCTCCCGTGTACGGGGCCCAAGGAGGTCCCCGACGATGAACCGAGTCCTTGCATCCAT
>DATHMJ010000145.1:0-3487 GCA_035487215.1 Gemmatimonadales bacterium | reverse complement strand
CGGGCCCGCCCGTCAGATCACGGGCGTGTTGGTCGGCACCGTCGTGTTCCGGCTCCTGGTCGCGGGGGCGCTGCGCGCCGGCCTCGATGCCAATGCGCTCAAGCTCGTGACCGCGGTCTTCGTGCTCCTTGCGTTGGTGGTGCCCACCGCGATCGCCCGCGCTGTCCGCCGGACACCACAGCCCGGGGGGGCCGCGTGACCACCCCCGTTCTCGAGCTGTCCGACCTCCGTCACACCTTCTTCCCCGGCACCCCGAGCGAGCAGGTCGCCCTCCAGGGCGTGGACCTGGCGGTCGAGTCCGGAAGCTTCGTGGTCGTCGTGGGCATCAATGGGTCGGGGAAGTCGACCCTGCTCAACGCCATCGCCGGCAGCGTCGCGCTCGATCGCGGCGTCGTGCGCTTCGCCGGTCGGGACGTCACCCGTTGGCCCGAATACCGCCGGGCCGCGTTCATCGGCCGCGTGTTTCAAGACCCGTTCTCCGGCACGGCGCCGCACCTGAGCGTCGCCGAAAATCTCGCGATCGCTTCGGGACGCGGGCGCCGCCGCGGGGTCTTCCATTGGGGATTGGGCGCCGCTCGGCGGGCCGCGCTCGCCGAGCGGTTGGAGGCGATGGGCCTGGGCCTCGCCGACCGCCTGGATACCCCGACCGGTGTGTTGTCGGGCGGCGAGCGCCAGGCGTTGACGCTTCTCATGGCCACTATCGTGCATCCCGAGCTGCTGCTCCTCGACGAGCACACCGCAGCGCTCGACCCTCGGAGCGCCGAGCAGGTCGTGCGCCTCACGGAGCAAATCGTGCAGCGGGACGCGCTCACCACCCTCATGGTCACCCACTCGATGCACCAGGCCGTCCGGCTGGGCGATCGCCTGCTCATCATGCATCGGGGCCGCATCGTCGAGGACTTCGCCGGCGCGCGGAAGCGGCGGCTCAGGGTCGAGGACCTGCTGGCCCATTTCGATCGGCTGCGCAACACCGATCTGGTGGACGAATCCGCGGCGGAAATGCTCCGACGCTCCTACGTCTAGCCGTCTCCGTTATAGACAACCGCCGCACAATCGTGTATCCATGGGTTAGGATCACGCGGTTGGATGCATGCCCACCCCCACGCCCGAGTTCGTCCCGCCTCCCCCGATCACCGCCGCGTCCGCGTTCGCCCGTGCGCTGCGGCTTCGCTGCCCCGCGTGCGGCGGGGGTCCTGTGTTCCTGCGCTGGTATCGCATCTGCCCGGTTTGCCCGGCGTGTGGCATGAGCCTCGCTCGCGGCGAGCGCGGCTATTGGCTGGGGGCGTACTTCGTGAATTTGATGGCGGTCGAGACCGTCTTCGCCGGACTGCTGGGCATCGCGCTGTGGTGGACCTGGCCCAACCCGCCGTGGGACGCGATCGAGTGGGCGCTGGCGGCCGCGATGGTGCTCTTTCCATTTCTGCTCTATCCCTGGTCGCACACGCTCTTTCTTGCCTTCGACCTGCTGATGCGGCCGCCCGCGGAGGAGGATTTCGCCGGTCCGCGGGAGCCCTCTCCGGCCGTTCCGCGACGGGGGCGCTAGCCAGGGCAACAAGCGGGGTCGCGACTGGGGATCGGTCGGGAACGGGGGTCGCGACCGAGGGTCGCGCCGGAGCGGCGGTGGGGCGGAGGGTTGCGGTCTTCCAACGGGGTGACATGTTAGGACACCGGGCCGCGTAGGAGGTACGCTATGACGTCCCTCGCGGAAGGATCCACCAAGGTGGACCGACCGCTCGCCTCCGACATCGACGTCTACGGCCTTACCCACACGGGCAAGGTCCGCACAAACAATCAGGACCAGTTCCTGATCGCGAGCCTGCACAAGACCATGCAGGTCCATGCGTCGAGCGTGCCCCTCGATCAGCTCGGCGAGCTCACCAGCGAATCGCGCGGCTATCTCTTCATCGTGGCGGACGGGGTCGGTGGCGGACCGGGCGGCGAGCGCGCCAGCGGCACCGCCCTCCAGGCCATCGCCGAGTATGCCACGCATACCATGCGGTTCTACTACCACCACGACCCGGATCTCGAGACTCGCTTCATCGAGGAGCTGCAGTCGGCCATTCTCGAGAGCCATGAGGTGATCCGCGCCCGTGACGCGGGGGCGGCCACCACGCTCACGATGGTCGTGGTGCGGTGGCCGCGGGCCTACGTCGTGCAGGTCGGCGACAGTCGCGCATACCTGCTGCACGAAGGCCGGCTCCAGCAGCTCACCAAGGATCAGACGATGGCGCAGGTGTTGATGGATGCCGGCGTCGTGCCATCACCGGAGCTTCCCATCACTCGCTGGCGCAACGTGCTGATGAGCGCGCTGGGCGGGCGGGAAGCCAACCCGGTGCTCACCACCCTCACTTTACTCTGGGAAGACGTGATGCTGCTGTGCACCGACGGGCTCACCAAGCACGTCAGCGACGAGGAAATCGAGCAGCAGCTCTCCGGCGATCGCTCGTCGGAAGCGATCTGCCGGACCCTGCTCGAGCTGGCGCTCGATCGGGGGGGAACCGACAACATCACGGTGGTCGTCGGCCGGTTGCGGGCACGACAGCCGAGCTGAGTTTCCCTTCACTCACGTCGTCACCGATCGGCATCCGTTAAGTTCCGGATGCCGATGTTCGCATCCATGCGCCGCGGCTCGCCCGCCGCTGCGGTTCTTGCTCCCGCGCTGGCCTTGGGCTGGGCCATGTGGGCCTGTGCGCCCGCATCCACGGCGCCGCCCGCGGGCCCCCCGGCCCCGGCTCCCGTCGCGCCCACCGCGCCCGAGTCACCCCGCCTTGCCGCTCCCTCCGGCCCCGATCCGTGTCTCGTCCGCTCGGCGGGACCGCTCGGCGCCGACACCATCCGCGTGATCGCGGGAAGCGCCTTCGCGCCCCGGCAGCTCTACCAGACGCTGATCCGCCTCGACTGCTCCGGAATCCCCCGCCCGGATCTGGCCCAGAGCTGGGCCTCGAGTGACGGCGGCCGCACGTGGGGATTCCGGCTCGCCAGCGGGCATTTCTGGGACAATGTCCCGCTTACGGGCGAGACGATCGCGCAGGGCTGGGCGCAGGATTCGATCGCGAGCAAGCTGCTGCGGGAGGCGGGCATCATCTTTGTCACCCCCGGAACCGACGCCGACCTGCGGATTCTCCTCGCGCGGCCCCAGGACTCCGTCCCCCTGGTCCTGGCGGACCCGCGGCTCGCGATCGTCCGCCGAAGCGCCGATTCGGCCTGGCCGGTGGGCACGGGACCGTACCGTCTCCCGGAGACCGACCCCGCCCCGGCAACGCTGGAGCCGGTGGGCGCTGGCGCGCCGATCCGCCTGCTCCGCCCGCCGGCCGACCTGCGCGACGCGGTCGACGCCGGAGCCGATCTCATCGTCACCGACGATCCGGGCGCCGTCGGTTACGCATCGGGGCGTCCCGACTTCACCGTGCTGGCACTTCCGTGGGGCCGCGCCTACGTACTCGTGCTCTCAACGCCCCCCGCCTCTACCGCCAGCCTCGAGACGGCT
>DATHMJ010000144.1:0-4490 GCA_035487215.1 Gemmatimonadales bacterium | reverse complement strand
CGCATCACCCGCCGATACACCTCTGCCATCATCGAAACCTTGGGTCCCGACTCGGACGTCCCCGCGCCGGACGTCAACACGAACGAGCGAGTCATGGCGTGGGTGATGGACACCTATTCGATGCACGTCCGCCATACGGTGACGGCGGTGGTCACGGGCAAGCCGGTCGAAATGGGTGGATCGCTGGGCCGGCGAGAGGCGACGGGGCGGGGGTGCATGCAGGTGACCCGGGAAGCGCTCCGCAAGCTTGGCATGCCGATCGAAGGAACCCGGGTCGTCGTTCAGGGGTTCGGAAACGTGGGGTCGATCGCGGCCGAGATGATGGAGCGCCAAGGGATGAAGATCGTCGCCGTGAGCGACAAGTCCGGCGGGGTCTACAATCCCAAGGGGCTCAGGGTCAAGGAGCTCCAGGAGCACGTGACGAAGCACCGCTTCTTGCGGGAGTACAAGAACGCGGAGCCGGTGACGAACGAGCAGCTGCTGACGCTCGACTGCGACGTCCTGGTGCCGGCTGCGCTCGAGAACGTGATCACCTCGACCAATGCCGCCGCCATCAAGGCGCGGGTCATCTGCGAAGGAGCCAACGGGCCGACCAGCGCCGGTGCCGACCGCATTCTGGAGGAGAAAGGGATCTTCGTGGTCCCCGACATCCTCGCCAACGCGGGCGGTGTCACCGTCAGTTACTTCGAGTGGGTGCAGGATCGCGGCGGCTACTTCTGGGACGAGGAGACCGTGAATCTCCGGCTGGAGCGCATCATGGTCCGGTCGTTCGAGGACGTCGCCGCCATGGCGGACCGCCACGGTGTGAGCCTTCGAATCGCGGCCTACATGGTCGCGATCGATCGGGTGGCCGCGGTCCATCGGCTCCGCGGCATGTACGCGTGAGCGGTCGTCCCATCACATGCAGGTTGTCCTCCTCGCGGTCGGCCGGCTGCGGTCGTACTACCGCGACGCGTGTGACGACTATTTGCGCCGCCTGCGCCGGTACGCCCGGGTGGAAGAGCGGGAGGTCCGGGAAACCCCGGGGGTATCGCCGGCCGTAGGTCGAAGGCGGGACGACGCCGCGCTGCTCCAGCGCCTGCCCGAGCACGCCACGCTGATCGGCCTCACTCGCGCCGGCTCGCCGTGGACCAGTCGCGAGCTGGCGGCTCGGCTGGACCGCTGGCGGGAGGGAGCCAAGCCCCTGGTGCTCGCGATCGGCGGCTCGCACGGACTCGGCCCCGATCTTCTCGATCGGGCGACGGCGCAGTGGAGCCTCGGACCGCTCACGTTGCCGCACGAGCTGGCGCGGGTCGTCGTGGTCGAACAGGTGTACCGGGGGTTCACGATCCTGGCCGGCGAGCGATACCACAAAGGGGGTGAACGGTGACCGTTCACCGCGTCCCGCATGCCCGAATGGTTCGAGGAATGGTTCGGCGAGGAATACCTTCAGCTCTACCCCCACCGCGATGACGCGGATGCGGAGCGGGTCGTCGCGCTCATTCGGCGAGTGCTGCCCTGGGGCCCGGGCTGGCGCGTGCTGGACGTCGGCTGCGGCGCCGGCCGTCACGCGCGGGCCCTGGAAGCCGCGGGCGCGCATCCCGTCGGCCTCGATCTCTCCGCGAGGCTCCTCCAGCGCGCGCGCTGCGTGACCCGAGCGCCGCTCATCCGGGCCGACATGCGCGCGCTACCGGTTCGCCCCCGCTCGATGGATCTCACCGTCAATCTGTTCACCAGCTTCGGCTACTTCGATCGGGACGAGGAACACGCTGCCGTCGTCCGAGAGATGGCGGATACCGTCCGTCCGGGCGGCTGGTTCGTGCTGGACTTCCTCAACTCGGGCAAGGTCCGCGCTGGTCTCGCGCCCGGCGAGCATCCGATGGGAAGCGGCGCGACCGCGACGCGGCGTCTGTCCGCCGACGAACGGTTCGTACACAAGACCATCCGTCTCGCGGACGGGCGAACGTTCGAGGAGCGCGTGCGTCTGTTCGAGCCGGCGGACCTGGAGCGGATGCTCGCGGCCGGGGGGGTCGACATCACGCATCGGTTCGGCGACTACGACGGTGGATCGTTGCACGCCGGCTCGCCCCGCGCCGTGCTGCTGGGGAAGGTCGCGTGACGGTCCGCTTCGCTTCCACCCCACTCGAGGCGATGCTCGCGTCGCCCGAGCCCCGCGCGGGTGGCTTCGATCGCCAGCTGCTTCCGGCCATCGTGACCGCGCCCGGGCACGAGTCGCTTCGCCAGCGACTGGAGGCACCGGGCGTACTGGTCGTCACCACCGGACAGCAGCCGGCCCTCTTCACCGGCCCGCTGTACACCATCCACAAGGCGTTGTCCGCCGTCGCGCTGGCGGACGTCCTAGAGCACCAATGGGGCCGCCCAGTTGTCCCGCTCTTCTGGGTCGCGGGGGACGACCACGACTACGCCGAAGCCAACCACGCCGAGTGGCTCGGCGCCGATGGCGCCGTCACCGGCGCGGGACTGTCGCCGAGAGCCCCCGACGCCCGGTTGACCCCGATGTACCGCGAGCCGCTCGGACCGGGGGTGAGCGAGGCGCTTGCCGTGCTCGAGCGCGACCTTCCGCCATCCGAATTTCGGGAGCCCACGCTCGAGTGGCTGCGGCGTCACTTTCGACCCGAGGCGACGGTGGCTGGCAGCTATGCCGGCGCGCTGGCCGAGCTGCTCGCGCCGTTCGGTGTCCTGGTGTTCGACAGCACGCACCGCGCCGTCAAGCAGAGGGCCGCGCCGCTCTTGCTCCGCGCACTCTCGCTCGCTTCGGAGCTCGAGGCTGCCCTGGCCGCGCAGGCGGACGCGCTGACCGCCGCCGGCACCGACTCCGGAATGGCGATCGGCGTCGGCGCGACGCTGGTCATGCTCGAGTGTCGTATGGGCCGCGACCGATTGATGCGCCAAGGCTCGGCCTTCGCCACGCGGAGGGGCAAGGTGGCGCACCAGTTGACCGAGCTGGAGACCCTCGCGGCCCGAGAGCCGGAACGCTTCTCGCCGAATGTGCTGCTTCGCCCCGTCGTCGAAAGCGCGCTCCTGCCGACGGTGGCCTACCTTGGCGGCCCTGGGGAACTGCGCTATCTGGCGCTCACGCCGCCGATCTACGACCTCATGGGAGTCGAGGCTCAGCGGGCGCTGCCGCGTTGGTCGGGTGTGCTGGTCGAGCCACGGGTGGACCGGGTGCTGGAGAAGTTCGGTGTCAGCCTGTCCGAGCTGATGCAGCCGCCGGGGCCGCTCGAGGCGCGGATCGTCCGCTCCCAATTGCCCGAGGGCGCGGCCGTTGCGCTCGCGGCGCTGCGTGAGGCCATCGAGCGGGAATACGGGGCGCTCGGCCAGGCCGCCGTGGAGATCGACCCGACGCTGGAAAAGCCGGTGCAGGGGGCCAAGCACCAGGCGCTGAGCGGCGTGCAGGACATCGAAAAGAAGCTCCTCCATCACCTCAAGAAGCGGCAGGAGACCGAGCTGGGACAGCTGGCACGTGCGCGGGCGGCGGTCTGGCCACAAGGCAAGCCTCAGGAGCGGGTGCTCAACGTCGCGCCGTTCCTCGCGCGGTACGGGCCGTCGCTTCTGGCCGAGCTGCGGGACGCGATTCGCGCGTGGTACGTCTCCGCCCTTGAGAGGGCTCTCGATCCCGCGTAGACTCCGCCCATGTGGATCGTCCTGCTGGTCCTGCTGGTGGCCCTGATGATCCCGGTGGTGGGCATTGTCATTGATTCGCCGATCGGACGGGCCCTGGCCCGCCGACTCGAGGGGCCCGAGCAGGCCCCTCCCGGTCTCAAGGAGCTGGCGAAGAAAGTCGAGCTGCTCGAGGCCGAGGTGGACGATCTCACCCGCGCGGTGAAGGGGCTCGAGGAGGAGAATCAGTTTCTCCAGCGCCTGCTCGAATCATCCCCGCGGTCCACCTTGCCGCCGCCGGCCGGTCCCTGAGCCCCGAGCCCGCGCCATCCCAGCGCCCGGCGGCGATGGTGGCCGCGGGGATTCTGCTCAGCCGGATCGTCGGCCTGATCCGCTCGCGTGTGTTGGCGCATTTCCTGGCCACCTCCGACGCCGCCGACGCCTTCGCCGCCGCCTTCCGAATCCCCAACTTCCTGCAAAATCTCTTCGGCGAAGGCGCGCTGTCCGCGTCCTTCATTCCGGTCTACGCGTCGTTGCTCGCGCGCGACGACCGCGAGGAGGCTGGCCGGGTGGCCGGGGCGATCGGCGCTACGCTCGCGCTGGGGATGGCGCTCCTCGTGCTCGTGGGCGTCCTGGCCACGCCGGTGCTGATCGACGCCATCGCGCCTGGATTCGAGGGCGAGAAGCGCGCGCTGGCCATTCGCCTCGTGCGGATTCTGTTCCCCGGCGCCGGGCTCCTCGTGCTGTCGGCGTGGTGCCTGGGGATCTTGAACAGCCACCGGAAGTTCTTCCTCTCCTATGCGGCCCCGGTCATCTGGAATGTGGCGATCATCGTCGCGCTCATCGTCGCGGGCGGGGGCATGGGACAGTACCAGCTCGCGGTGGTCGCG
>DATHMJ010000143.1:0-7315 GCA_035487215.1 Gemmatimonadales bacterium | reverse complement strand
GTGCACACCGGGCGCGGACGGCACCTCGCGCCGGGGGATCGGCGCCGCGTGCTCCAGGCCTGGCGCCGCGCGTTGCCCGACCGGATCGTGGTTGCCGGTGCGTACGACGAGCCGAGTGCGCGCGAGGCGCGAGAATGCGGTGCGGACGCCATCCTCGTATTCCCACGAAGGGACGACCCGGTTGGCTACCACGAGCGGCTCGCGCGGGAGCTGCCGGTCCTGCTCTTCTACCTGTACGAAGCCGCGGGCGGCGTCGCCTGGCCCATGGACATCCTGCGCCGCCTGCTCGCGCTTCCCGGCGTGCTCGGCATCAAGGTGGCGACGCTCGACTCGGTTATGACCTTTCAGGAGATCGCCGCGGTCGTTCGGGAATCACCCGGCAAACTGCTGATCACCGGCGAAGACCGGTTTCTGGGATACTCCCTGATGCTCGGCGCGGAGACAGCGCTGATCGGGATGGGCGCCGCGCTCACCGACGTTCAGGTGGCGCTTCTCGCCGCCCGGCGGGACGGCGACTGGCCCCGGTTCGTCCGGCTGTCCGCCGCGTGCGATGACTTCGCGCGGGCCACGTTCCGGCCACCGATGGAAGGGTACATCAGGCGCATGCTCTGGGCGGCCGCCGCCGACGGGGGATTCTCCGCCCAGGCGTGCGACGACCCATGGGGTCCGGCGCTCCCGGACGAAGAGCGGCGCGAGGTAGAACTGGCGGTGAAGCGTGCGCGAGCAACTGTCCGCTGATTTTGAGCGGTTTCGCCGTGGGCTGCCACGAGACTTTCCCGCGCATGTGCGCGAGACCTACGGCATCAACCTGGCCGCCCGCTACCTCGGCCATCCCCTGCCGCATCCGATCGGCAAGGGCTCGGGGCAGTTATCGCTCAACGCCGATCAGCTCGAGGCCGACCGAGCGGCCGGCGTAGCCTTCGTGGTGCTCAAGACCGTCATCGCCGAGACGGCTGCCGGGGAGCGGTCGATGGGAGCGTGGGCGGTGCGGGAGAGCCGGATGGCGGTCGAGCGCCGGCGCACAGGTGACCGCCAGGGTTGGACGGTCACATGGAAGGGCAGGGGCTGGGACCGGAGCATGGAGGACTATCTCGGGCTCGTCCGCGCCGGTCGCGATCTCACCCGCGCCGGCGCCAAAGGCCTGCTCGTCGTGCCGTCCGTGAAATATCATCTCCCGCGCTTGGGCGAGGCCTTCTCGGACGCGGAGTACAGCCACACGACCGCACGGCTCGCGCGGGCGTGGGGCAGGAGCGAGTTGCCGCTGGAGAAGGACTTCTCTCCGACACTCGCGGGCGATCCGCTTGCCGACGAGCGGACGCAGGTGCTTCGCTGGATCACCGAAATCCCCGCCCGCATCCGGCAGGCTGCTCCGCATGGCGCGCGGGTGCAGCTCAAGCTGATGAATTCCCGCTTCGACGACGACTTCCAAGTCGAG
This sequence comes from Gemmatimonadales bacterium, assembly GCA_035487215.1. Taxonomy (GTDB): domain Bacteria; phylum Gemmatimonadota; class Gemmatimonadetes; order Gemmatimonadales; family GWC2-71-9; genus DASQPE01. The sequence goes on along the minus strand of DATHMJ010000143.1, from coordinate 5,880 downwards.
ATGCTCGCGGCGTCGCGCGATGCCGACGGCGCGACGGTCTTCAACCGGCTCTTCGACTCGACCCGCGGCGTGGCCTACGGCGGCTGGGAGCTGAGTGACCGCAACCTGCGCGTGCTCGATCTCGCCCGGGCCCGATGGATGCCCCGGCCGGGTCTCACGGGAACGGGCAACGTGTGCTCGGGACGCGTGCTGGTCGAGTATGCCCGGCGCGGCTGCGAGAGCGTGCAGCTGCACACCTTCTTTCAACTACCCCTTGGCCAATATCCCGCAACCGCGGGCTCCCGCAGCGCCCGAGCGCTGCACGCGCTGCTCTTCGACCCGCGGGATGGCCTGATCGCCGTGATGCTGGAGCTCGAGGAGCAAGGCACGCTCCACCGCCGCGCGGGCGAGCTCAACTTCCTCGACCTCGCATGCGGATCGACCGAGCAGAGCTTTACGAGCTGACGCTCCCGCTCCGCGAGCCCTTCGGCATCTCGGGCGGCGTGATGCGTGAGCGGCGCTCATTGATCGTCCTCCTGCGTGACCCCGAGGGGCACGAGGGCTACGGCGAATCCCCGCCGTTCGAGCTGCCGTTCTACTCTGAAGAAACCCTCACCAGCGCGCGCGATATGCTGGAGCGCGTCCTCTTGCCGCGGGTCGTCGGCCGCGATTTCGAGCGTCCGGAAGACATCGACGCCGCGCTTCGGCCGGGGATCAGGGGGAACCGGTTCGCCCGTGCCGGACTGGAGACCGCTGCCTGGGACCTCGAGGCCGATCGGCGCGGGGTCGGCTTGGCGGCGCTGGTGGGCGAGCGCGTCGGAGTCCGGCCGGCCGCGTCCATTCCGTGCGGCGTCGCGTTGGGGATTCCCGAAGACCGGCGCCCGGCGACGCTGGCGCACTGGATCACCGATGCGCTGGAAGAGGGATACCAGCGGGTCAAGATCAAGGTCGCGCCGGGCTGGGACGATATCCCTCTCGAAGCCGCGCGCGGCGCACTCGCGGGCACCGGCATTCCGCTGACCGTGGATGCCAACGGCGCCTACGCGTGGCCTGAACACGAACCCAACTTACGGGCCCTCGATGACGGCGGGCTGCTCTACATCGAGCAGCCGCTCGCGCCCGACGAGTTGTTGGGACACGTGAAGCTGGCCCGGACGCTCCGGACACCGGTCTGTCTCGACGAAACGCTCCACGACGCTGGGTGGGCTCGCCAGATAGTGGCCCTCGAGGGTCCCAAGGTCTGGAATCTCAAGGTGCATCGGGTGGGCGGCCTGAGCGAGGCGATTGCCGTGTACCGCGAGGCGGTGGGCTACAGCGCCGCGCTCTGGGCCGGCACCGTGCCCGAGTCGGGCATCGGGAGTCAGGCGGATCTCGCCGTCGCCGCGTTGCCCGGCTTCGTCTATCCGTCCGATCTCGAGCCAAGCACGAGATGGTACGGCCGCAACGTCGATGTGATCAAGCTGGTGATGGGGCGGAACGGCACCATGCAGGTGCCCGGTCTCTCGGTGCGCCGGCTGCTCGATGCGGGCCGCTTCCGGGCCTCGACCCGCCGCGTCGTTTAGCGCGAGTCGTCGCTCCCGCTCTTGCGGGCGTAGTGCCGGCGCGCCTTGGCGGAATTGCCGCACGACTTCATGTCACACCAGCGCCGCGATCGATTGCGGCTTCGGTCGACGAAAAGCCAACCGCAACGCTCTGACGCGCACCGCCGAACCAGCGGCGCGTCCGCGGAGGTGAGCAGACTCGCCGCCGCCCACGCCACCGGCCAGAGCATCCGATCCAGCTCTTCCCCCTCGTCCGCGAAGACCCAGGAACACGCGTCGCCCTCGACGCCGAGCCGGAGCCTGCCGAGCGCTCGGCCGAGGAAGCGGTTCAAGGTGTCGGCCGCGTGGCGCGCGGGCTCGCGCCCGTCGGCCCGCGCGCCGACGACGTCGTGAATGGCCTTCCGGAGCGTGTGCGAGTCCTCCAGCGCGGCCTGTGCGCCCGCGGGATTCTCCCGGGCGGCCCGCCGCAGTCGTCGGGCCGAGGCCTCCGTCAGGATGTCGGCTTGTTCCGCCCAATCCACCAGATCGCCGTAGCGACCGAGCCGCTCGTTGAGCAGCTCGGCGCCGGCCCAGGTGACCGTGTTCGAGAAGTCGAGCGAGGTTCGCCCGCCGATCCACTCGAATGGGGGGTGATCCGTCGTATCGCTGGTGGTCATGTCCCGCCGCTTTGGAGTCCCCGGAATATAACCGGTAAAACCGTCTTGACAGGTTACCCTCCGCTCGCCACATTATAACCGTCAATAACGCTTTTGCCAGTTACAGGAGGAGGAGCTATGGAAGTCGGTCGGGAAACCCCCAGCGCGGCTGAGTGCGCGCAGCTCCTGGAAGCCGCAGGGGACGTGGTACGACAGGGGGTTGCGCGCCTGGCCCGGGCGTTTGTCTGTCGGCTCGGCGCCCTGACGCCCAAGCCGGCCCCGCCGCTGGACGATTGACCGCCGGCCCCGCCGCTGGACGATTGACCGCCGGCCCGGCCGCTGGTACCGTGGAATTGAGGGGGCGTCCGCTGATGCCCCCCCGGAGGATTCATGGTCGAGTACGCGCTGCTCATCAGCCAAAGCGCCCGCGAGAGCTTCGGCAACCTCGCCTACCAGGTCAATTCGATGGCGGGCCAGGTGAATTGGGTGATGGTGGGCGCGATTGTGTTCGCGCTGCTCTTCGCCCGAGCCGCTCTCAGGCCGCCCCGCATCTAAGCCTGACGGCGCAATGCCCTTCACCCGCGACGACATTCGTGCGTCCGTCGAGCGCGCGGGTGATACACATTGGCGTGCGCTCGTCGCCCACCACGAAGATGCCTACCCCGCCAGCCGCCCCACCCCGGGCGACGTCTGTCGCGCCGAAGCCGAGCGCCTGAACGAGCTGGGCCTCGGGTCCGCGTCCGAATTCGAGCTGGTGGAAAGCAGGGTGGAGCGGGTGGGCGAGGCGGAAGTGCGACTGACTCACGTCCTGCGATACACCCCGCTCAATCTCCGGCTTCTGCTCGAGCCGTTCACCAACTACAGCTGAACTCGCCGACTCCTTGGCAGATCGTTACGTCTTTCACCTGATTCCCCATTCGCATTGGGATCGGGAGTGGTATCTCCCGCGCGCCGCATTCGGGGCCCGGCTGGTCCCCATGCTCGACGATCTCCTCGACCGGCTCGAGGCCGATCCGGACTTCAGGAGCTTCCTGCTGGACGGCCAGAGTGTTCTCGTCGCCGACTACCTGGCCGCTCGGCCGGACCGCGCGTCACGGGTCGAAGCCCTCGTGCGTGACGGGCGCATTCAGGTCGGGCCGTGGTACGTGCTCCCCGACGAGCAGATCCCTTCGGGGGAGTCGTTGATTCGAAATCTCCTGCTCGGCAGGGCCGAGGCCGAGCGCGTGGGCGGCCGCAGCGATGTGCTCTACTCTCCGGACGCCTTCGGTCACCCGGCGATGCTTCCCGATCTGGCCCGGGAGTTTGGTCTCGCTGCCGGCGTGCTCTGGCGCGGCTTACGTGCGGACGCCGCGCAGGGAAGGGATCTGGTTCGCTGGCGAGGCGCGACGGGCGAGCTGCTGATGTATCACCTTCCCCCTCGGGGCTATGAGGTCGGCTCCTCCCTCTACGGCCCCGACTCGTCGGTGCCGGAGGCCTGGCGCACGATTCGGGCAACGCTAGTCGAGCGCGCCGCCGGCCCCCACATCGGGGTGTTTCTCGGCGCCGATCATCACTGGGCCCACCCCGCGGTCGGCCGGCTCCGCGCGCATCTGGCGGAGCTCGAGCCCGGGCACGAAGTGAGGGTGTCCCGCCTCGATGAATTCCTGCGGGCCGCCGGTGAGTTGACCCGCCGCCTACCCGTGGTCTCGGGCGAGCTGCGCTGGTCCTATGGGTACACTTGGACGCTTCAAGGCGTGCACGGCACCCGTGCCCCGCTCAAGCGGCGCAACTCGGCCGCGGAGTTGTTGCTCGAGCGGATCGCAGAGCCGCTCGTGGCGCTGGCGGCGCCGAACGCCGATTTGCAGGCGCTGCTCGGCGTCGCGTGGCGGGCGCTCGTCGCGAACCACTTCCACGATTCGATTTGCGGCTGTTCGAGCGACGCCGTCGCCCGGGAGATGGAGGTTCGCTTCACTGACGCGGAGGTCACGGCCCGTGAGGCATCCCGGCGGGCGCTGCATCGTCTCCTCGGGCACGAGCCCGACCGTGCGCGCGAAGCGCCGGCGCGCGTGCGCCCGAAGCTCGTGCTGTGGAATCCTTCGCCGCGGCCGCGCGGGGGCGTGATGCTCGCCGACACCAGCTGGTTCCGTCGCGACGTGCTGGTCGGTCCGCCTGGCGGGCGCTCCCCCCGTCGGGGACCGGGCGCCTCTCGCTTCGCGCTGGCGCTCCCCGATGGCCGAGTGCTGCCGGTTCAAGTGGTGGGCCGGCACGTAGCGCAACGCCGACTGGACGCCGATCGACACTACCCCGATCAGGACGAGGTCGACGTGGTCCGCGTCGCCTTCGCGCTCGACAAGGTGGGCCCGCTCGGATGCGCGTTGCTGGAGCCGGTGCCGGCCCGCGGGCGCGCCGCCGGTGACGTCCGGGCGAGCGGCGCGACCCTCTCCAACGGCCTGATCGAGATCTCGGTGGGTGATGGCGGTACGCTGGATCTGCTGGACCGTGTGACCGGTCGGCGGCTCGACGGGCTCCTTCGCCTCGAGGATGAGGCCGACGCGGGCGACACGTACTCCTTCTGCCCGGGACAACGAGGCCGGCTCACGCGGAGCGCCGGGACGGTGCGCACGCGTGTGCTCGCGTCGGGGCCGCTGGTCGGCGTGTTGGAAAGCGCGTGGTCGCTTCCCGGCGACCGCATCCGCGTTCGACTGGTCGTGCGGCTGCACGCGGAGAGCCCGCTCGTTCATTGTCGCCTGGAGCTGGACAATCACGCGATCGACCATCGGTTGCGCGCGCGCTTCCCGACCGGGCTCGCCGGCACGGAGCTGGTGACGGGCACGCAGCTCGGCACGATGCGCCGGTCCCCGGTCCGGATCGACCCGCGTCAGTTTCCGGCGGAGACGCCGGTCGCGACGGCTCCGGCGCATCGCTTCGTCGCGGCCGCGCGCGAGCAGCGTGGCATCGCAGTCCTCGTCCCGGGCTTCGCCGAGGTCGAGTGGACGTCAGCAGGCGACCTTCTGCTCACGCTGTTCCGTGCGATCGGCTGGCTCTCGCGAAGCGATCTTTCGGTCCGCCCGGGACACGCGGCCTGGCCGGAGCCGACGCCGCTGGCGCAATGCCCTGGGCGCCAGGTGATCGAGCTGGCGTTCCTGCCTCTAACCGAGCGCGATCTGAACCGCCCCGATCGGCTGCTGGAGCGATGGGAGGAGGCATTCCTTCCGGTGCAGGCGTTCTGGCTCCCTGACGCGACCGACATCGTCCTCCCGCCCGATGCCGTCACGCTCGAGGGCGAAGGCCTGGTCCTCTCTGCGGTGAAGCCCGCGGAGGAGTCCGCTGGGATCGTGCTCCGATGCTACAACCCCCGAGCGGAGCCGGTCGATGGGGTCTGGGTGTTCGGGACGCCGCGCGCGCGGGCGCGGCGGATTCGAGCGGACGAGCGCGGCGGTGAAGCCGTCAGCCTCGCTCGCGAGGGTCGGGCGATCGCGTTTTCAGCGGCGCCCGGGGCCTGGGTGACTCACGTGGTGGAGTGACCGCCGACGCTGCCGCTCCGGCCCGGTCCCCGCTAGACTTGGCGTATGCTCGCTCTCTCCGGTGTGCTCGTCGCACTCACACTCGCGGCGGGCACGACGCAGCCGGCCGCCCCCCGCCCTCGGCTCGTCGTCCTCATCGTCGTCGATCAGCTTCGTGGCGATTACATCCCCCGCTTCCAGTCGCAGCTGCAGGGCGGGTTCGCGCGGTTCCTGCATGACGGC